>JAEUUR010000424.1 GCA_016787465.1 Saprospiraceae bacterium
GAATACAATTGGATTTCCCGAAATAAATGTCACCGTTCGAACCTCTGCTCAGGCAGTTATTGGAGATACTATAAAAATCACAGGTAATTTTTCAAGTGGGAATATTTATGGCGATGACACACTCCAAACCTATGTTGTCGGTTCTTTTGATCCCAACGACAAACAATGCCTTCCTGCCGTTCTCACTCCTCATGAAGGCAATTCAGGTACATTCCTGGATTATACCATTCGGTTTCAAAATACCGGAAACGCTCCTGCCAATAAAGTTCGTATCCTGGATACCTTGACTCAAAAAATTGACCTGAGCAGTATGCAGTTCGTTGCTTCGAGCCATCCGTCAACGATTCAGGTTCAAGGAGAACGAACACTAGAATTTTTATTCCAGGATATTATGCTCCCCGACAGCACATCCAATGAAGTTGCCAGCCATGGTTTTGTTCGATTTAAGGTTCGAAGTATGCCTGGTTTGCAAATTGGCGATTCTATCACCAACCGTGCAGCTATCTATTTTGACTTTAATCCTCCTGTAATTACAGCAAATTGCGTGACCAGTATTGAAAACATAAGCAAAATCAAAGATCTGGAAACCAAAACAAATCTGCTGATTACGCCCAACCCCAGTTCAGGGGCTGTAGTTCGCCTGTCCGTCCCGGGTCAAACGCTACAAGGCGCAATTGTATCAGTAGCTGATGTATCAGGAAGGAAAGTGAAAGTTTGGCAATGCCTGAACAGCGATTTTTTTGAAATTCCTTCAGGCGCACTCCAAGCCGGAACTTGGTCGATCACCCTATTCGGAAATGGTTGGACAGCACACGAAACATTGTTATTAATTCCATGAAAAAAATAGGTGTTTTCAAGGCAAGCTTTGCCCAACTAGAGTTGATTCTAAAATGGTTTGTTTAAAACCGGAAGATGCGAAAGCGATTGATGAAATTCCAATATATCTGCCGCAACTAGCGGAGAACCATTAGCGCTATTGTTTTTTACTTCCAAAAACTATTCGAACTATACCCCTTCCCTTCAAAAACCACCCATCCGTAAAAGCCCTTTCATTTTTTCTTTCCTTTTGATGAAATCAGCGGCCCCGGCATTTACCTTTGCCTCAACCAATACTTTTTGAATCCATTTTAAATCCAGGATCACAGCCAATGGCAAAAATTCTAATCGTTGATGATGAAACCCCTATCCGCCGGACCCTGCGCGATATTCTTGAATTTGAGGGGTATGAAGTAGACGAGGCTGTTGACGGCCTCGAATGCGTCGCTAAAGTGCAAAAAGAAAAATACGATGTCGTGATTACCGACATTAAAATGCCAAAAATGGACGGCATTGAGGCCCTGGAACGTTTGCAGATTCTTTCCCCTGAAACCCCGGTCATCATGGTCAGCGGACACGGCACCATCGATACCGCCGTGGAAGCCGTTAAAAAAGGCGCCTTCGATTTTATCTCCAAACCACCCGATCTGAACCGCATGCTCATCACGGTGCGCAATGTGCTCGACCGCAGCGAGTTGGTAAACACCACCCAGGTGCTGCGCAAACAAGTGAAAGCCGCCAAAGGCGTCAATATGATTGGCGAAAGTGCGCCTATCCTG
>JAEUUR010000217.1 GCA_016787465.1 Saprospiraceae bacterium
TGTTTTTCCCAACGCCTGAGGTCGCGGGAAGTAGCCACGCAAAGCCTGGCAGTACGCTTGTCATAGGCTGTGTAAGTCATTACAAACGTACCATCATTGCGCCGCACTACACGCGGATCTTCACATCCGCCGTCCCATTCGTAGGGTTTTTGTCCGTCGATATCCGGGTATAATACTGGTTCGTCTTTGGTTTTAAATTCATAACCGTTGCCGGATTCAGCCAAACCGATGCGCGACGTTCCATCTTCGTCCTGAGCTCGAAAAAGCAACCAGACGCGGTCATCGCGCACAAGGGCTGCCGGATTAAACACGTTAGCTTCCGCCCAGTCGACCTCCTTTTTGCGCATTGGGCACCGGAAGTCCACTTTTTTATCGGGCTCCATGATGGGGTTGTGGTCGTCGGCCCGTGTGACGTTACTGAACATCCAGGAGTCGTCTTTTACGGTTTCCTTTAAACTGTTACAGGAAATTAACAGGAGGGCGGCGGGAAAGAGCATGGAGGCGCGCATAGTCAGCGTTTTTTGTCTGTTTTTTCAAGTTGCAGGCTGATACTTTTGATTCCGGGAAGCGGGTTTTTCCTGGTGAATTGTTCCAAGGTAATCATGTGCTCCCCTAACTGGTTGAAATACAGGTTATTTTGTAATAATGTTTGTTGTGTACACCATTTTCCCGAACACTTCCCAATGGGGTTTCCTCCAAAATCGAACAAATCAAATGATTTGGTTCGTTGGGCTCGTTTACCGTCGGGAAAGCGGGTGGAAAGCTTCAGGTAAACATTCTGGTTGGGAAACGTATCTGCATATTCAAAGGCAATAAACAGGTTGTAAAGTGCGGCGGTGTCGTTTACTTGCACTTTAAAATTCAACGTATCCGCGTAAGACCAATTGCCGTTTGGGATGGTTTGTTTTTCATTGTACAGATACGGATCGGTGCATGCAAAAAACAGGCAGGCACAGGCAAGCAGGGTAAGAATTCGGGCATCCCAAAATCGTAATTGGATTGACATGATTTAACAATTTGCTTTTCTGATGTGGCGTTTTTATTTGAGTCTGGCCACCATTATTCCGGTTTGACCGGGTTGTGAAATAACATAGCTCGACAATGGTTGCCTGCTGAGAATTACCCTTTTTGACAACGAGGAAGCATGCATCAAATGTATCCGGCCGTTGAGTTTAACAGCAAATCCCTGATGAGCTATATCCAGGTCTTTTTTAGCAGAAGTGATGCAAATAATATCGCCTTCCTGAATGAGGTGTTCCATTTTTGCGATTTGCGCCTGCGGAATAAAATACCATTCATGTGCATTAAGGCGGTTTTCAGCCATTCGAATGTCTTTGAGTACCTTTTCATTATTAATTTTAGGGTACTTATGCGGCCTTGCTGAAATGTAACCGATTCGCTTTTCATACCTGATTCCACCCATGGCATGCGTCATATCTTGTAACAGACCTCTTTTTTCAGCTTGTAAAAGCCATCCGGTAAAATAGTGAATGCGGGAACCATACCCGCTGATATTTCCTCCCCAATACCGCAGTTCCTCCAAAGTTCGAACATAACTGTCAAATTTACCATCAGCTGTCATGGCGATGGCCACACTGTTTTCCACAAACGTCCAACAATCCAGTTCACGCAGGTTAACGGTTAATTTTTCGGTTTGGGAGCGATCAAGTACGCCCAATACATAAGGGGTTCCCAAAAATGATTCGGCCACTGCGAGGCTTCGATAGCCCGTGGATACATCGGCTACAGCCAAACGTTGCTTTTCATAAAAAAGGGTTGAATCCAGGGAGGTAGCTTCATAACCGGTTTCATAATCCACATCCGCAGGTTTGGGCGGAAGCAGCATCAGTGGGCATATAAGCGCCCCCAAAATACCGGCTATCATAGTGTTTCTTTTTTTCATAACACACTGATTTTTAGCATGTTAAAACATAAATGTTTCAAAACCCGTTTTTATTTTTCGTGAGTTTGCAAACGGCTCCAAATAAACCCTGAAATAACGTCCAACCCTTTATCAAAACTTTCATTGTTGTTAATTACCATGTCGGCTTCGTCCTTGTAAGGTTGGATATAACGTTCAAACGAAGGTAACACATGGTGTTGATATTTGTACAACACATCTTCGATGGGATAGCCGCGCTCCACTTGATCCCGATAAATCCGGCGGATTACTTTGAGGTTTTCCTTGGCATTGATAAACACTTTCAGATCGATCAACGGCTGTAGTTTTTTAAAATGGAAAACGAACAACCCTTCCAGAATCAGTACAGGAGCCGGGTTGAATGTCAGTATTTTAGGTTCAGCAGCGGGGTTATTGAATGTGTATTCCTGAATGGTAATTGGCTGCCCGGAAACCAATTGCTGAACATCGGTTCGGAACTTTTTTTTATTAAATGATTTGGGAAGGTCAAAATTATGCTGGCCATTCCTGTCGCGATGTTGCTGGTCGCGGGGCAAGTAATAGTCGTCTTGAGAAACGATACAAAGTTGAGATTCCGTAAATTTTTGACGCAGTTTGCGAATAAAGGTAGTTTTACCGCTGCCGCTGCCGCCACAAATACCAATTACAAACGGTTTCATTCAAGTCAGGTCGTAAATAGTTAGAAGGATCGGATAAAAAGGAGCCTGGCCCCCTCAATTGAAAGGCGAATGTATGTTCTATTGCGAAATTTTTTGGAGAACCAAAGGTGAAGCGTACTTTGCGCGGCGAAATTAATCACGGATTCATTTGATTTGAGTGATTTCACAGATAGATGCACTTGATTCTCAGCTAATTAATGTTGTGAGATTTTCAAGCATACACTGTGATGCCTGATTACTGTTACCTGACGTTTTAAATTAACCAACCACATATGATCGGTATCTTGGGTTTTGTCCTGATTTTAGGTATTGCATATCTACTTTCCAACAATCGTAAAGCCATTAATTACCGCACGGTTGGCATGGGTTTGTTGCTTCAGGCTGTACTGGCGGTGTTCATTTTAAAAATTCCGTTTGGGAAGTGGTTGTTTGAAAAGCTCGGCAACGCAGTTACCAAAGTGTTGAATTTCAGCGATGAAGGCGCTCAGTTTGTGTTCGGAATTCTTGCAGATCAGACCGCTTTCGGAAATGTGTTGAAAGCCACCGCGGCAAACGCTGCTATCGGCGAGCAACCCTGGAACACCGGTAGTTTAGGACAACCTTTGTTCTACGGCGGTTTCATTTTCTTTTTCAAGATCATACCGACCATCATTTTTGTTGCTTGCCTAGTCAATATTTTTTACCACCTGGGCGTCATCCAGAAAATTGTGGAAATCCTTGCCAAAGGAATGAACTACTTCATGCGGGTGAGCGGCGCCGAATCGTTGAGCAATATTTCCAGCGCTTTCGTGGGTCAGGTTGAAGCCCAGATCATGATCAAACCATACCTCAAAGGCATGACCATGTCGGAATTGATGGCTTCCATGACCGGCAGTTTCGCCTGTATCGCCGGAGGGGTAATGGCTACGTATATTTTGTTCGGCGTCAAAGCAGAATACCTGATCGCAGCCAGTATCATGGCTGCACCCGGAGCTCTTGCCATCGCCAAAATTATGCATCCTGAAACGGATGAACCGGAAACCAAAGGCACCGTTAAACTCAAAGTAGGCAAAGAGCATTCCAACATCGTCGACGCCATTTCTGCAGGCTGCACAGATGGCTTGAAAGTAGGCATGAATGTACTGGCTATGCTGGTCGGATTTTTGGCGCTCATCGCCTTGATCAATTTCCTGCTGATGAAAGTTGGCGGAACGATCAATTATTTGGGTCTCACCAAAGACTTTTTTGGCGGATGGGATCCTTGCACACTGAGTTTGGACACCATTCTTGGCTCTTTATTTTCTGTTTTTGCCTGGTCGATGGGTGTACCCTGGCACGAAGCGCCTCAGGTTGGCGCGCTCATGGGTACCAAATTGGTTGCCAATGAGTTTGTGGCTTACCTTCATTTAAAAGATATAATCGCAAACAATGCGCTTTCCCCCAAAGCGATCGCTATCGTGAGTTTTGCACTGTGCGGATTTGCCAATTTCGGTTCCGTGGGCATTCAAATCGGCGGTATTTCTGCCCTGGAACCCAGCCGAAGAACCGACCTGGCCAAACTTGGTTTCCGCGCACTCATCGCCGGCACCCTGGCCTCCTACTTGTCGGCCACACTGGCAGGACTGATGTTTTGATGGGTAGCACCGGCTTTAGCCGGTCAGGAGGAGGCCCTTCAGGGCCGAGAATATCATTTGTAAAAATCTAGGTGAAATAGGTTACCCATAAGGAGACACTTTTTGCCGTAGAAAAACAAACGATGAAACAGCCTTTCAAGTCAGATAAAGCACCAGAAACTTGATTTTTACCTGCTTGTTATCTGACACCATTAACTTTGCACTTATAGTAGTATTCAGTATCTTAACAACGGCCTAAAGCCCTTCATACTTTACCGGACTGGCTAAAGCCGGTGCTACCACATCATCCATGAAAATATTCTGTATCGGTCGCAACTACGTTGATCACGCCAAGGAACTGAACAACCCGGTACCTTCGGAGCCATTGATATTTATGAAACCTCCTACTGCTTTGCTGCTCAACAGCAAGCCGTTTTATCACCCCGATTTTAGCGAAAACATTCATTACGAAGGAGAAATTGTGCTGCGCATCTGCAAAAACGGCCGGTCGATACAGCCCGAGTTTGCATCCCGTTATTATGACGCCATCGCTTTCGGAATCGACTTTACGGCCCGCGATCTGCAAGATAAACTCAAGGCCAAAGGACAGCCCTGGGAAGTCGCCAAAGGGTTCGACCGCTCGGCGCCCTTGAGCAAATTTATCCCATTGAGCGACCTGAAAAACCAACAGGCTATTGATTTTGAATTACATAAAAATGGCATCGTTGTTCAAAAAGGCAATACCAGCGATCTAATCTTCTCATTCGACACCCTCATTTGCCATATTTCCAGGTTTTTTACGCTTCATGTGGGCGATTATGTGTTTACAGGCACACCAGCAGGTGTAGGGCCTGTCCAAATCGGCGATACATTGGATGGGTTTGTGGAAGGGCAGCATTTGCTGCATTGTGCCATTAAATAGAAAGCATACCCTGGTAACTATTTTACATTTTTCACCAAACGGTTGTTCTCGTCGGGGAAAATAGCCACAGGCCGAAAAACCTTGGCTTCTTCGGGTGTCATCAAGGCGTAGGATATGATGATTACCACATCACCAACCTGCACGCGCCTGGCTGCAGCGCCGTTCAGGCAAATAACCCCACTGCCACGCTCGCCCCTGATGGTGTAGGTTTCAAACCGTTCGCCGTTGTTATTGTTGACGATTTGAACTTTTTCGCCTTCAAAGATGTTGGCTGCTTCAAGCAGCTCTTCATCAATGGTGATGCTTCCTATATAGTTCAGGTCGGCCTGTGTGACCTTCACCCGGTGGATTTTGCTTTTGAATATTTCGATCAGCATGTGTGCATAAACTAGGGCCATAAACAACGTTGGGCCTTAGATGGTTGCAAAAGTAGGTTGCTCCCGGAAATTCCACGCGTTTCTGAGCTTTGTTTTCAAACAAGGGGTTTTTCAACTACCTTTGCGCCTCCAAAGTGCAAAATGATGGAAAATTTGTTTAAATAAAAACACAAAGCACTGTATTTCAACAAATTAAAATCAAGTTTACACTTTCACTCTTGTCACTTTCAAATTATTTTCAGCATCATATGCAGCGTACGAAAATCGCAGAAATTCTAAAAACGGAACCCGTAGGCAAGGAAATCGTCGTAAAAGGATGGGTAAAAGCGTTTCGTAACAACCAGTTTATTGCACTCAACGACGGCTCTACAGCTTCTAATCTGCAAGTGGTGGTTGATTTTGAACAGACCGACGCCGCTACCCTCGAACGGATCAAATTCGGTGCTGCCATCAGCGCCAGGGGATTGCTTATTGAAAGTCAGGGGAAAGGACAAAAAGTAGAGTTAAAAGTTGATCAACTCGAGATACTCGGCGATTGTAATCCCGATGAATTCCCACTGCAACCCAAGCGCCAAACTTTGGAGTTTTTACGCGAAAACGCCCATCTGCGCTTCCGTACGAACACGTTTAGCGCCATTTTCCGCATTCGCCATGCTTTAGCCTTTGCGATTCACCAGTTTTTTCATGATCGCGGTTTTTGTTACCTCCACACCCCGGTCATCACCGCCAGCGATGCGGAAGGCGCCGGAGAAATGTTCAGGGTAACTACACTTCCTTTTGACGGCACACCGCGTAACGAACAGGGTGAAGTCGATTTTAAACAAGACTTTTTTGGTCGAAGCACCAACCTGACCGTTTC
>JAEUUR010000442.1 GCA_016787465.1 Saprospiraceae bacterium
ATAGGTTCGCATTTGGCGCCGTCGATGGTTTTGGTGATTACCCGTGGCTGACCGATTTGAAGTTCATACCCTTCACGGCGCATGGTTTCAATCAAAACGGAAAGGTGCAGTACGCCGCGGCCGTACACCATCAGGGACTCAGCGCTGTTGGTGTCTTCGAGGCGCATGGCCAGGTTTTTCTCCAGTTCTTTTTCCAGGCGCTCGCGCACGTGGCGGCTCGTTACGTATTTGCCTTCCTGACCGAAGAATGGCGAGTCGTTGATGGTGAAAAGCATACCCATCGTTGGTTCGTCGATGGCGATACGCTCAAGCGCTTCCGGATTTTCAAAGTCGGCAATGGTATCGCCGATTTCAAAGCCTTCTACGCCAACGACTGCACAGATATCGCCTGCAACTACTTCCTGAGCTTCTTTTTTAGCCAGACCGTCGAACGTGTACAATTGTTTGATCCGGTGTTTTTGAATGGCGCCGTCGCGTTTCACCAGGGAGCATGGCTGACCGGAAACGAGTTTGCCGCGGGTGAGGCGACCGATAGCGATACGACCGATGAACGTAGAATAGTCGAGCGAGGTGACAAGCAATTGTGGGGTTCCTTCGAATACTTTAGGCGCCGGAATGTATTTGATGATATCGTCGAGCAGGGCCGTGATGTCGGTGGCCGGCTTTTTCCAGTCGTGGCTCATCCATCCTTGTTTGGCGGAACCGAAAACGACCGGGAAGTCTAGTTGGTCTTCATTGGCATCGAGGGCGAACATGAGGTCGAACACCTGTTCGTGCGCCCAATCGGGGTTACAGTTTTCTTTATCGACTTTATTGATTACCACGAGTGGCTTTTTGCCCATTTGAAGGGCTTTTTGCAGCACGAAGCGGGTTTGTGGCATCGGGCCTTCGAAAGCGTCGACGAGCAGCAGCACGCCGTCGGCCATGTTGAGTACACGTTCCACTTCGCCCCCGAAGTCGGCGTGGCCTGGGGTGTCGATGATGTTAACTTTGTAGTCTTTCCAGTTTATGGCCACGTTTTTGGCCAGGATAGTGATACCGCGTTCGCGTTCCAGGTCGTTGTTGTCCAGGATGAGTTCGCCGGTCATTTCGTGATCTTTGAACACCTTGGCGGCGTGGATCATTTTATCAACGAGGGTGGTTTTGCCGTGGTCGACGTGGGCAATAATTGCGATGTTGCGGATATTCTTCATGAAGTGCCTGTTGGCGATAAGGTTTAATTTTTCAGCCTGAATTTTAAAAAGCAATTTGGAAATAAGTGTTTGAATTTCAAATACTTATTTCCAAATTTCACTTAATACCCAAGCTAAGTTAGCTGAAAAGCGCCGCAAAGGTACTGCTTTTATTACGTAGGTGAAAGGTTTTTTTGAATTAGAATTTGTTAATAATGGATAAATTTTAAGAAAAGTTTGGGATGGGTGTGTTTTTAGAGCAATGTTGCAAAATAATATTGGGGGGCATTGCGGCATGCTTCTTTGGCAACCGTCTGAATCGCGGATTCGTGGGATTTAGGGATTTCACGGATTTTTATTTGATTTTTTTGGATTTGAAGGATTAGCTGTGATAAAAAAGGATTGAAACGCTCGGAATTTCCTAAAAATCAAAAAAATCCCCAAAAAAAATCCGCGCAATCCTTTAATCCCACGAATCCGCGATTCTAGCCCCGTTTAATGATTGATTAATAAAAAATTCCCATCTTTGTCGCCCATCAGAAAACCAATCGAATCAATCGAATCAAATATGTGTACAGAATTAAATTAGAGAAACTGTACTCAGGCAAAATGAGATGTAAATGTTTGTGTATTGCCTGCAGATACCTCCCTACGGTCGGTATGACTGTTCGCAAAAAGAGGCAATTGATCATTAGTTTTCTCGCTGACGCTCGAAAATACGCTGTGTTGGGGGAAATTTCGAGCGATGCGAAAAATCCGATGAACTTGGTTTTCTCTTGTTCGAGCAGTCATACCGACCGTAGGGAGGTATCTGCAGGAAATGAACATTTTACCTCAAAATAATGCTGTCCTCATAATCAATTGAATCAATTCACACCGTGTTTCCACCGCTCAAAACCTTCATTATCTACGCCCGCGCCGACGCCCGCTACAAGGACGAACTGCTGACGCACCTGCGGCCGTTTGTCAAAAACGAGTTGCTGGAAAAGTGGGTGGATAGTGATTTGCTTCCCGGTGAAGAGTGGGAAAAACGCATCGAAAAAGAACTGGAAGCAGCCCACCTGGTCATTTTGCTGGTGAGCGCCGATGCAATCAATTCCGATTTTATTGAAAAGAAAGAGCTGAAAATTGCCCTCGAAAAAAAGCGGGCCGGCAGCGCGCGCGTAGCGCCTATCCTTGTGCGCGATTGTTTCTGGGAAATGCACCAGGAAATTGCAGAAATGCAACTTTTACCCAAGGATGAAGCCGGTAATATCCGCGGCGTAGCCGGATGGAACAGCACCGACAGCGCCTGGACGAGTTGTGTGCGCGAACTCAAACGCCTGGTGGATGAAATCCGGGAGGCGCTGATAAAAGAGGCGGAGGAAGCCAAAAAACTGGCAGAAGCGCAGAAAAAACAAGCCGAGGCCGAAGCCGAAAAAGCTGAACAAAAAAGAAGCAAAGTAGATGAAGCTGCGTGGAAAAAAGTGATGCAAGACCTGGAGAAAGCTGCTGACCGCCCTGAAAAAATCGACCTGCTACAATCCTACCTCCACGACGAGGCCCATCAAAACCACCGTGCTGAAGCGCAGGAAATGTTGGAGGACCTGGAGGCGGATGTAGAAGCCGAGCGCAAACTGGTAGCGGCGAAGAAGAAGCGCGAAGCGGAAGCAGCGGCGAAAAAGAAGGAAGCCGAGGACGCAGAGCGTAAAAAGCGCGAAGCGGAAGAATCAGAACGCAAGAAGCAAGCACTTCCAGACATGGTTTTCGTGAAAGGCGGAACTTTCAAAATGGGTGGAAAATTTGATGCCACCCTTTCCGACTTTGAAATTGGCAAATACCCGGTGACGCAAAAATTTTGGAAAGAAATCATGGGCAGTAACCCATCCTATTTCAAAGGCGACGACTTGCCGATGGAAAATGTCAGTTGGGATGATTGCCAGGTGTTTTTGAATAAGTTAAATGCCCTCCATCCCAACCATAACTACCGCCTTCCGACCGAGGCTGAGTGGGAGTTTGCAGCTCGCGGCGGGGTGCATTCAAAAGGTTTTGAGTATGCCGGGAGTAATGATTTGGAGGAGGTGGGGTGGTACGATAAAAACAGCGGCTCGTCAACCAATCCGATTGGACAAAAAAAAGTCAATGAACTTGGCATACACGATATGAGCGGCAATGTCTGGGAGTGGTGCCATGATTGGTACGGTGATTACCCGACAAGCCCGCAAAACAATCCTCAAGGCCCGACTTCCGGCTCCTACCGCGTCCGCCGTGGCGGGTCGTGGGACGACTTCCCCGCTCTTTGTCGCGTTGCGCGCCGCTCCTACTGGATCCCGGACAACCGGCGCAACTATCTTGGCTTCCGGCTTGCCAGGACTAAATAACCTTTTAGCTTTTTTCCCTTTTTACTAAAAAAACAGTGCCCAACCAAACAGGTTGCCGTACTCGTATGTCTATATAGGTAGCTACCGCAGGCATATATACTTCGTATCGCAGGAGCGATATATGCGGAAATAGTCAACCTGCATGAATTCTTATGACTATATATGACCGGCATATATCTTTCGAAGCATTTATAAGAAAGAAAAGTAAAAAAAAACACCGCCCAGGGTTCGCTTTTGCTACTAACTGGACGGCGTTAGCCTACTATTCGTCCCGGAAGATTTTGGGAGCGGGACTGCCGGCGGGACAGCGTTTAGCACAGGGTGAGTTTCCGTAAAAAAACACCTACGGGAGTTTACGCCGTATTGGCAAGCCGGAAGCCAAGATTGTTGTTCCGGTTGTCCGGGTTCCAGTTGTTGCGGTTTGCAACGCGACAATTAGCGGGGTCGTTGTTCCACGACCCGCCACGGTTGACGCGGTTGGAGCCGGTTAAGCCAACAGCCCTTGTTGTTCATAAATGTGTTTTCTCAGGCCGTGTGTGCCGTAAACTGAAAAAATGCCATGATATGATTGTAATGATTGTCGCCAGGCATCTGAGTTAATCCTACCTGATTCATAGTGCATTTTTTGTTGTAATAGTTTTTCCTGCGCTCTTCTGGCGTTTTGGGGATGAAAACGAATAAGGCCGGGAAAAATCCGGGTTCCTAAAAAAGACAGTCCGTTTTGAGCCTTGTTATGGAAGGTGTTCGACTTTTTTAGTCGTAAAAAAAGCCTGTCTGAAAGCCAGGTTTCGAGCAAGGTCGCCACGGCTTGTTGGTCTT
>JAEUUR010000467.1 GCA_016787465.1 Saprospiraceae bacterium
ATAGGTGCAAAAAGGAAAGTTTTTTCATAATTAAGTATTTTTTGTAATTTGTTTGAGTACCAATACTGTACAAGAAAATCCTTCTGGAGCAATACAAGTTTATCATTTGATTGCGGAACAAAGAAACTTGTGAAATTTATCACTTGCAAACACGGAGAAGCAAGCATGCAGGATCGGATGATAACTATGCTAAAATTGCATCACCCTGCACAGTTAAGGCTAAAATTGGCACACTTATCCTCACCTCGTCATTGAGAAATGTAGAATTCGTACTTTGTGGCATAATGCAGCTGAAGCCCCGACTTATTTTGATACTTGCGTTCGTGTGGAAAGCAATACTCGATGCACCGGCTCAAGTGCCCTCGTTTATCCATTATGGCGTCGACGAAGGTTTGCCCAGCAACCTTGTGTATTCTATCGGGCAAGATAAAGGCGGGTTCCTATGGTTTGGAACCGATAAAGGCCTGGCGCGATTCGATGGAAACCGGTTTCACGTTTTTGGCATCAATGACGGGCTACCTGATTCTGAAATTCTGAACGTAGAATCAGACAGCAAAGGCCGGCTTTGGATTTCTCCGTTTAAACAAAATCCTTGTTATTGGGAAAATGGGAAATTTCATACTGCACAAACAGATACTTTTTTGCAGCAGACATATTTAAAATCCTCTTATTTTGATTTCCAGGAAGACCCAAATGGAAGGATTTGGTTTTTTGGCGGCGATAGAGATGCTTATTGTTTAGAAGAAAACCAAATCAGAAAAATCCACTTCAATTACCAACCCCATTTATATTTCGAGTCTGACTCTCGGGAGTTTATCATCACAATGAGAGGAATCCTGGAACTCAAAACACATTCCAAGTCCGAATTGCTCTTTAGTTTTTTTGATCTGCTCGATTCAACCAAAATACATGATGTTTCGGGCGCCGCCGTCTTTTACAATCAGTTATTTATCGCAGTAGGCAATACCCTAATCCTGTTGAGTTTTGAAAATGGACGCTTTATCGTACAAGATAAGATGGTTGGTTTTGTAGGCCGGGTGTTTACTACCAGCAGCGGACAGTTTGTCTTGGTAACGAATAACCAAGGTGTCCTGTTTTTTGATTGCAGTTCGAGAAAAATTGTACTGAAAAACACCATTCTGAAAGGTAAAAAGATCAATATGATGTTTGAAGGAAGCGAGAACATCCTTTGGTTTTGCACCCCTGATGAAGGCGTATATGGCTTGCCGCAAAACTGCCCTGTCAATTACGTTGATAATTTCCATCCAGGCTCTCATAACATTACCTCCCTCGCTTTGGGAAATAAAGGAGAAATCATTGCTGGCAATGATGAAGGTGGCTTATATATCCTGAAAAACAACCAGACTAAATTAATCAACCTGGGGTCCATTGATGGCAGTAACAGAGTGCTTAAAACGATCGTCGCAGAGAACGGAACCATGTACATTGCGACCGACGAATTGCTGTTTAAAGTAGAAAAAAACATGGTGAGCCATTTTGACTTTATTGGAACGCCTAAATCCATCACTTATGCAAATCACAAATTGTGGTTTGCCACATCCAAGCAGATCGGGTATTATCCGGAATCCCAAAAACGGTTTGTTGAACAATTTTATAATAGAAGATTCACGAGCATGGATGCCGACCATGAAAGACAAATCTGGGCAGGCGGACTCGATGGCATTTTCAGCAGTCGGGATAGCTTTGTCCACAACTGGGGTGAAGAATTTCCGCTGCTCAAGACGCGTATTATCAGCATAGCAGGTGACAAAAAGGGACACGTTTGGGTTTCCACCCCCAACCACGGCCTGCTTTGCATGGACGTTTCCGGCGGTAAAGTAACAGAGGTGCGCAGATTCAACGATCAATTAAAAACACCTATTCACAACATCAAAACCATCTACCTGGACAAACAAGAAAACATGTGGCTGGGAACGAACAAAGGGGTGTATGTAGTCAAAAAAGATTTATCGATCAGTCATTTTGACAACAACGATGGCCTGATCGATAACGATATCAATGCCATCCTTGTTCAGGATGATACACTTTGGATCGGCACCACGAAAGGATTAACCAAATTTTTTTGGGGAACTAAAAAAAACAACGCTTCTTTCCCAACTTATCTCGCCGGCATTGATTACAGATTGCAAAATCAAACAGTGGAGCTGCCATCATTTAAGGATGTCGACTATGCCCACGCTATTGAACTGCCCTCCAGCGCCGGGCTCATTCAGATACATTTATCGGGCCTCGACTATGCCAGCAGGGGTAATATCAATTTTGAATATGTGCAAAAAGAATGCCTCCCTCCGATTAAATGGCTGACTTTCAGCAATATATTTTCGCTAATCACGCCGGGAGCCAAAACTGACCATTTGTTAATCACGGAAAACACCCTGAACCTTGGCGCAAGGCTCAGGCCGGGGCGGTATGAATTTCAATTCACAGCCATCAATGCTCGCGGGGAAAGAAGCGCAAACCCTGCTATACTTTATATTTTCCAGCGGCCATACTGGTATGAAACCGTTTGGTGCTGGTTAGCTATTTGGCTGCTTTTGTTTTGGGGTTTGTATAAAATTATTAATAACTGGATGGCCTACCGCGATTTAAATGCATCTGTTTCAAAGTTGCGCCTCCAGGCTCTCCAGGCACAAATGAACCCGCATTTTATCGGAAATTCTATCTACGCCATTCAGCAATTTTTCTACCCGCCCAATCCGGAAAAAGCAAGCGAGTACATCGAATTGTTCAACCGATTGTTCCGCCGTACCATGCATATGGCTGAACAACATTTCGTGGCTTTCAGCGAAGACATGGAATACTACAACGATTATCTCCAAATGATCCAACTTAGACTGGGTGAGCGGTTTTCATTCAAAATTACCGGGATTGAAAAAATCCCTCCCAGCCTTCCATTCCCCGCCATGATTCTGCAACCCATTATAGAGAATGCCACCATTCACGGCCTTTCCAGAGAAACTCAATCTCAATTGCACATCGCTTTTGAATTACAAGGGAATAAAATTCAAACAGTCATCGAAGACAATGGTGAAGGAATCGAAACATCCAAAAACCGCAAACACCAGGAAGGACATGTTCGAAAATCAAAAGGCCTGGAGTTGATCCAACAAAAAATCAATACCCTCAACCGGTTGTACAACATCCAAATGCAACTTCAATATGAAGACTTGGGAAAATCAGACCCCGAAAAACATGGCACACGGGTAACACTCGTGTACACCTACACCAATTTAAACTCACTGGAATCTTTGCCAACGCAATGAACAAGATAAAGACCATCCTGATCGACGACGAAGAGGGCGCGCTGAATACCCTGCGTGGCATGCTTTATAAATTCTGCCCAAACGTTCACATCGTGGCTGAAGCAACCACTCCCCACGATGCAGTTACCAAGATCAAAAAATACCAACCCGATCTGCTGTTGATGGATATTGAAATGCCTCCTTTCGGCACTTCTTTCGACATCATCAAACAAGTGCAAGACTATGAATTCGGCGTCATTCTGATTACGGCCTATCCACATTACGCCATCGAAGCCATTAACATCCTGCAACCATGGGCGTACCTGGTCAAACCTTTCAGTGTGTTGAAATTACAAACCGCTTTGGATGTGGCTCAGCAAAAAATAGAAGCCTTGGCAACTGCCGACGAAACGGATACCGCAGACACCCTGATCATCGAAACTCAGAAAAGCACCCACCTGTTAAAAACCTCCGATATTTTGCTCTGCCAGAGCGGCGGAGCTGAGGTGGAGATTTTTGTCGCGAAACAAGGAGGAACCGAACAGATACGGACGTCCAAAAGTTTAAAAGACCTGGAAGAGGAATTACCCAAAGAGCACTTTTTCCGAACACATCACAGCTTCATTATTAACACCCAGTACATCGAAAAATGGGTCAAAACCGGCAGGAATGGCATGATTGTAATGAAAAACCAAATGCGGGTTCCTGTGTCTGTTCAAAAAATGCACCAGTTCGATGAATTTCTGCTCAAACAACGGAAATTCGACAGAAAGGGATAAACATAGTTAACCCAGCAACACTTCCATCTCTTCCCTCGTCAGCGCCGGCGTTTCTTCGG
Source organism: Saprospiraceae bacterium (assembly GCA_016787465.1). GTDB lineage: Bacteria > Bacteroidota > Bacteroidia > Chitinophagales > Saprospiraceae > M3007. The sequence goes on from JAEUUR010000467.1 coordinate 4,102, forward strand.
CAGCAAACAAAGCCTGACCCAGGCGTTTTTTGCGTTCCTGCAACTGCCTGATCTTGTCTTCAATCGTGTTTCGCGAAAGGAACCGCAGGGCCGTCACGGGGCGCTTCTGACCAATCCTGTGCGCACGTGCGATCGCCTGGTCTTCTACTGCCGGGTTCCACCACGGGTCAAGCAGAAATACATAATCGGCAGCCGTCAGGTTCAACCCTACCCCACCCGCTTTAACGGTCATAAAAAAGGCCTGCACGCCGGTATCTTCCTGAAACCGCGCCACTTCACGCGCGCGCTCATGCGTGGGCGTGTCGCCTGTCAGCCAGGCATAGGAATATCCGGCCCGTTCAAACTCTGACTTGAATAACTGCAAATGCCGCTCAAAACTACTGAAAAACAACACTTTATGCCCTGAACGGTGTACGGTGTCCCACTGCGCAAGTACATCGTCGAACTTGCCCGATCCGCCTTTGTAATCCTGTTCTACCAGGCGCGGATCATTGGCAAGCTGTCGCAAACGTGTAAGTGCCTGCAATGCCTGGAACCGGGTTTTGGGATCGTCGAACAACGCCAGAATTTCATTGCGCGCTGCTGACTTGGTGCGTTCGTACAATTTATACTGCGGCTCGGTCATCTCCGAATAAAACAGTTGCTCGGTAAGTTCCGGCAAGTCGGGCGCCACTTCTTCCTTGGTGCGGCGCAGGAAAAACGGACGCACACGTTTGAACAAACGCTCCTTGGCCGCCTCTTCGTTGCGCTTTTCAATGGGCAACAGAAATTGATCACGGAACTCTGAAAAACTGCCCAGCGTGGCCGGATTGATAAACTCCATCTGCGACCACAAATCGCTGAGCGAGTTTTCAATGGGCGTACCCGACAGCGACACCTTGTTGTCGGCTTTTAAACTCAACACCACTTTTGACACCTCTGAAGCGCGGTTTTTAATCTGCTGACTTTCATCCAACACCATCACATGCCAGCTAACTTTACGGAGCAATTCGAGATCCTGCCGGGCGGTGTGGTAGGTGGTCAGCACGACGTCGTGACTGGCCAATGCGCGCGCATCCTGCAGGCGCTTGGGGCCGGTGTGTGCATTGACGAACAATGTGGGTGCGAAGCGCGCCAACTCGTTTTGCCAGTTGAACACCAGGGAAGCTGGCAAAATAACCAGGGCACAAAGCGGCCTGATTTCCGCTTGATGGGCTTGAAACAGGTTCAGTTGTGCGCCTCCGGTTTCGGCATCGGTTTGTCCGTTTCGCTGCGATTTGGCGTACAGCAGATAAGCAATCGTTTGCAGGGTTTTTCCCAGCCCCATATCGTCGGCCAGGCAAGCGCCAAAGCCGGCCTGGTAATGCCCAATCAGCCACTTCACACCCGACAACTGGTAAGGCCGCAGGGTCGCTTTCAAATCGGGCGAGGTTTCATAGGCCACCGCATCTGGGTTGATGGCGGCGTATTCCCCAACCCCGCTGTCGAGTTCGGCGGATTGCAAAAGGGTGAACAATGCTTTGGGTAATCGGAGTGAATCATCAGGGCCTTCTTTAGCAGCCTCCGCCATTTCGCTGTAACGGGCAAACCAGCTTTCCGGAATCAAAAACCAGGAGCCGTCGGGCAGCAGGTAGTAGCGGTCGCGTTTGCGTAAATGTTGCCAAAGCGCTTTAAACGGAAAGGAAAAATTGCCCGCATGTACGCGCCCGCGCACGTCGAACCAGTCGTCAGAGGCGCTGGTTTTAATGTCCAAACGCCCGGTTGCCAGCGCGATGGATTTCCCTTCCACTTGCGGAAGTTCGAGTACAAAACCTGCATGTTCCAAACCCTGTTTTCGCCCGGTCAGCCACTCTATGAGCGATTCCAGGTCGGTTTGGGCGTTGCATTTGAACAGTTTGCCGTCCGGCTCCAGCCCTGTTTCCAACAAATAACGCAGGCGTTGTTGTTCCATTTCCATGTCGCGCGCGATTTGTTCCACAACAATTTCGTCGTCGTTGGCAAAACGAACGGAGGTGACACGGTCGCGCTTTTCGCCGTTGGTAAATTGGGCGCCCTGGTACTCGAACACAGCCTGGAGGTACCAGGCGCGTTCCAGCACATTTTCCGTAGGGCGCAGGCGAGTAGCGAGCAAGGTGCGGGTGGTGTGCATTTCAAACCCGGAGGCTTCGATGCGCGTGCGGCCGGCGTTTTTGGCAACGAACTGCCTGAAATACACCTTGGCTTTATCTGGCGGCACCTGAATCACATCCTTATTGCGGAAAGGTTTGACCATGTTTCCGTTGATACCCGGCACGCGGTACAGCTCGTAGTCGACCAAAAGCCAGGCCGGGTCGGTATTGGTGAGCGGGCGCACATCGCGGCTTTGGATGGGCCACGATGCTTCTTCGGAGCCCAGGCGAAAGCGGTATTCCACCCCGCTGTCAGTTTTGGAGAATGAAATATGCGGAATAAGTTCTTGTTCCTGGATACGGATTTGCAGATCGCAGGCGGGAGTTTTTCGTTCAAGTTCAAGGGTCAGGGGGAAACCTTCTTTGATCACCTCCTTCAAGAAACCGTCAACGCGTTCAAAGACAAATTTTTCAACGGCGGGTTTGGTGGCTGGGTCGCTCAGCAGAGATGCCAGCGGGGTGGGCGACTTGGCTTTAGGCGGCTTGAAACGAATTTCCAGGGCTTTTGGGACTAATAGCTCCACCCTGTCGAGCAGGCGCGCGAGCGCGGGCGTGAGTTCGATGCCATACGGAACGATGGTGGCTGCGGTGGCACGCTGTTGCATATACCCCAGGCGGCCGCGGCTGTCTATTTCTACCAGCAAGGCGGTGGGCAAGTAAAGAGAATCGTTAAAGGCGGCAAGATTGAAAACTACAACGGTCATATTCAGGTAGCACGGGCCTTCAGCCCGTCGGTTAAGCGGACTTTAGGCCGCCGAACGAGTCTTTGAATTCAAAAGCGCGAAGGTATAAAAAACAGGTAGCACCCATAGGTAGCACCGACTTCAGTCGGTCCGGACGAGGCCCTTTAGGGCCGAGGATATTTCACACGCGTTACAGATTTATTAAGAACTGTATTACTGGAGGTAGAAAAAAGTGATTTTTTTTCACGCCGGAGCGCATTTTTTCAAATAGTGATCATTGTCGAATGGTTTTTGAGTGATTACAACTGCGAATATTTGTCGGAGTATAAGGTTAGCCACAG
>JAEUUR010000512.1 GCA_016787465.1 Saprospiraceae bacterium
GCGCACGTCCAGTTTTCAATTCATAAAAAAAGATGCGGTTTCGGTCGGTTTCATAACCTGCGGTGGCCATGCTGTTCCAGGCCACTCCCCTGCCGTCTGGAGTGAATACTGCATTTTGATCATATCCAAGCATGCCGTCGCTCAGGTTTGTGGTTTTGTTGGAATTGACATCGTAGAGGTATACATCGGTGTTCGTACCCAGGGTTTGTTCATTGGGCGTAACTTTTTTAGCATCGTACAATATCATCTGACCATTGGCGGAGCAGGAGATGTTTTGTGCATCATAGGGTTCACCGTCCATGAGGTTTTGGCCCGGTGCAAGCTTCCGGCCCAGGTGAAAAGGCGCAACAAAAATATTCTGCCTGAATTCATCGCGCCACGTATCCCAATGCCGGTAGTTCAATGATTTAAACAATTTCGCGTCAGCCTTTCCAAGGTCGGCGTATTTCTCCCGCATCGACTGGAAATATTTTACACTTTTGGTAAAAACCATCGTTTGGCCGTCTGCTGATATAAAATATTCATTGATCGGAAAATCGGATGTTTTTTGGATCTGATTGGTGGCTATTTCGAGTACATACAGGGTGTCGTTTTGCAGAAAAAACAGGTGCTTTCCGGCAGGATGGAATCGCGGTTTTTGAGCGTTGGCCGGCAAAGTCACCTGTTTCATAGCTGAACCGGGCGCATGGGTAGGTTGCAGGAAGAAGTGGGTAAAATTGGAATCACGGGGCAAATCGGTTCGGGTTAATGAAATTAATAAAAACTGGTTGTCGGCCGTTTTGTCTTCGATTTGAACGCGAGTCAAACCCCAAAGGAATTCAGGTGTAGTCAGCCTGTTGTCGGAGCCAAGCCATGCAGGTTGCTGCAACGAGGTTGCACTTTTCATTTTAGGTTGTGATTCAAAGGCAACCATAGCAAGCAGGAAAAAGAATAGTTTATAAGACATAATTTAGAAAATAAAGGTTAAAAACTTGGCTGCCCGCTTTTTGAAAGTATGGAAAGCGGGCAGCCTTGCGATTTTAAAATCATTTAGGGGAAATTTTCCCATCTCCGCCACATTTAGTGCAAGGGAATTCAATTAGTTCTTCACAGTTCCGCCATGGGCGATATTTCACGCCTGAGCCTTTGCATGCAGTACAGGTGCCTGGCGGAGGCGGAGGAGGAGGTGGTGGTGGCGTTGTTACCTTAGGCGGACAATAAGTTCCTTTTCCATCGCATGTGGGGCACTGGTATGGCCCAGGGTCGCAATCAACTAGTGGAGGTTTGCACTTAAAATAAATTTCGCCTTTGCCTTTACACCTTGTACAGGTAGGGCAATTTGGATCCCCCTGTTCAAAGGAGCCAAACACGAATAGCGAGAGCAGCAAGAAAATTTGTTTCATCTGTAAAATTTTAGAAATTAGAGTGGAAATTCATGCCCGTTGAAGGGATTTTCTATGGTGTTTATGGCGCATCCCTTAAATGGAAAGCAATAGTAAGGCCGATTGAAACAGGCGCTGAGCCCATCCAATTTTTCATTGAATCTGTCCAATATTTGAGTAAAAATCTCGGTGGGCCGCTAAATTTCACAGCAGCTATTAAAATCAGTTTGGTTATTGCAAACTGTAATCCAGACCCATATTTGTAAGTGAAAAAGCCAACATCATGCTCGCCTCATCCACTTGTTTTTTAAGACTTTTACCTGTACCGTGCCCCGCATCTGGCGTGGCGCACAAATGGATGGGATTGTTGCCTTCTTGCTTTTCCTGCAATGTTGCGGCGAATTTATAGGAGTGCCAGGGCGCTACGCGGTCGTCCTGCTGACCGGTGAGTATAAGTGTTGCGGGGTAGGTGGTTGATTTTATGTTATGGAACGGGCTGTATTTGAGCAGGTTTTCAAAACCCTCTTGAGTTTTAACGCTGCCATAATCGGCCGTCCAATGGGTTCCTACGCTCGACTGTTCAAAACGGAGCATATCTAGGACACCCACTTGCGGTAGGCATACGGCATACAGATCCGGACGTTGGGTCATGCAGGCGCCGACCAACAGCCCCCCATTGCTCGCGCCATTGATGGCGAGCAGTTCTTTCGAAGTATATTTTTCTGCGATTAGAAATTCGGAGGCGGCAATGAAATCGTCGAATACGTTTTGCTTCTTGGTGAGCGTACCTGCTTCATGCCATTTTGCGCCAAATTCATTCCCTCCGCGGATGTTAACTGAACATAATATACCCCCTGTTTCAAGCCAGGCTAC
>JAEUUR010000515.1 GCA_016787465.1 Saprospiraceae bacterium
GATTGGGTTTGAGTTAAATGCAGGAATTACCGTTTTGCGCGATCGGAGGTATGAGCAAATGAACAGCGCAGAAGGCGCTTAGCGATATAGTCAACCCAGTGTGATTTTCATACTTCGCGCTGTAAACCAGTGCTTTAGTCACAGGTGTTCAGCGCGAAGTACAGAAACAAAAAAACCGCGAAGCAAGTTGGAATGTTAAGTCCAACACGCCTCGCGGTTTTTGTAAAACAGACAATTCCCTCCAATATTTGATGGAGTGGTATTGCCGGTATTTCCAGTTTATTTCACATACAATTCAAATTCGACGCGGCGATTTTGTGAACGTCCGTCTGCCGTTTTATTGTCTGCTACAGGTTTGGTTTCTCCATAACCGGCGTGTGCCATTCTTGTAGCGGCGACTCCTTTACTCACCAGATAATCATAGCAGCGTTTGGCGCGGCGCTCTGAAAGTTCCTGATTAAGCTTATCATCGCCCTGATTGTCTGTGTGGCCTGCAATGTTGAGGCTGTATTCTGAATATTGGTTCATCACTGAAACCACTTCATCAAGCACTGCGTATGACTTTTGGAGCAGTACGTCTTTACCTGTTTCGAACTGAACAAGTTTGATAGCCCGTTCCAATTTTGCCTTGTCTTCTTTTTTAATTTCAGGGCAACCACGCAAAGCGGCAACGCCTGCTTTATCCGGGCAGCGATCTTCATTGTCATAAATTCCGTCTCCATCGGTGTCGGGGCAGCCTTTGTGCGCTGAATCGCCTTTTTTATCCGGGCAGGCATCATCTTTATCAGCTACACCATCACTGTCGCGATCAGGGCAGCCCATTGTGGACGACGGGCCTTTATCGTTCGGGCATTTGTCGTCTTTGTCTTCGATACCATCGCCGTCTTTATCGCGAATCGGGCAACCTTGGTGAGAAGCCGGGCCGGCTTCGCGGGGGCATTTGTCGTCACTGTCTTTGATGCCGTCGTTATCTGTATCCGGGCAACCTTTAAAAGCGGCAAGACCTTTAACAGTTGGGCAATCATCTTCTGCATCTGTGATCATGTCGCCGTCTTTATCAGGGCAACCCATGAGTGCCGCAACACCTGCCACATCCGGGCATTTGTCGTCGGAATCTGTGATACCATCGCCGTCTTTATCCGGGCAGCCCATAAGGGAAGCTACGCCAAAAACATCGGGGCATTTGTCGTCCTTGTCGCCAATTCCGTCTTTATCGCGGTCAGGGTTTTGATCGCCCCACAAAACAACCAGGCCAACTCCGTGGTGCCATCCCGGGCGGTTTTCAATCGAGAAACGAAATTGAGATTGCAGATTTACATACAAGTTTGGAAGCAGGCGTACATTCATTCCAAGACCGGCAGGAATATTAAAATCAAATTCCTCCTGATCGAAATTCCAGGTAGAGCCGACACCCAGGTGGATGGTAGGATTGATCAGGTTACCGTATTTGCACAAACGATTTTCAAAAATCACATCCAGGTTGCCCAACAAGGCGTTACGCCCTCCTGCACTTTGGCGGCCTACGCCGAACTTGACTGGAACCACAAGCCAGGTGTGCTTTGTCAGGTTGCGGTTGTATGCGATTTCCAAGCCTCGGCCATCGACATTGTTATAAACATCTGTCCAATCTTCCCACTGTGGTTGAGGGGTAATGTAATTGTACCAATTTTGTCTGAAGGTAATTCCATCAGTTGGCTGAGCCAGTGCGCTGGATTGGATCAACAGCATGGTCAGAAACAAACAGAAAACTGTGATTAGGTGCTTCATGAATAGATGGGTTGGTTCGTTAAAACTAAATAGAATTGCCTCAAAAGTACGTACAATGGTCAGAAAAGTAACATACTTCTTAGAAAAAAAACAGTGAACCGTGGAAAAATCACCCCCCTCGAAACACTATTTTTACACGTTAAAAATAACGGGAGGTTCTGCTATCATCAGATCAGGTAATTAATTCCGAAAAAAAGCACCAGATAAACCCATAACACATCTAAAAAGTGCCAGTAAATAGTCAACAGCCGCAATTTCAGTCGTTTTTCGGGGTCAGAAAAGTAAATCAGGACGGTAACGGGGTCAACCATTTGTTTTTTGGCAGCTCGATAGAACAAAAATAAAAATGGAATTCCCGCCAGTACATGCAAAAGGTGAACAAGTGAAATTACATATAAAAACGCCGTAGTTGTGGATGTGTGAAGTTGAATATTCTGTCGAAACAGCCAGCTCCATGCAACAACCTGAAACACCATAAATACGATTGATAATTGAATGGTGCGCATTAAATTTCGTTGATATCCAAGTGTATCATCGTTGGTGTATGCCTGCTTGGCTTTTACCATCGTCCAACTGCTGGCCAACAGGACGATGGTGTTGAAAATGAACAAGAATGGCACATGTACAGCCGGCACTCCATTCGTAGTCCGGATATACACATAGGAAACCGTAAGTGCCAAAAACAGTAATGACAACCCTGCCAACAGGAAGAAAAGCATCAAGTTTTTGGGATGAAAAGTAAATTCATTTTGTTGCGACATTCGTGTGTTTCTTAAATTGCCATCAAATAAATTGCCGTAGCGGCGAGCCCTACACCTAACCAATTCCATTTGGTCAGTCTTTCCTGAAAAATCAGTACCGCTCCAATTGCAGTAACTACGATGATGCCAACATTGTTTACTGGAAAAACAATAGAACCTCCCAATCCTTTTGCCAGGGCCCAAAGCATGAACAACATGGAGCCATAATTAGGAACTCCTAAAATGATTCCGCCAAGCACGTTTTTCCATTCAAAAATCAGTTTGCCGTTTATCCACCCCCATGCTGCCAGGATCAAACCCAGAACACCCGCAGTTCCAAATACGATGATGATAAAACTTGGGTCGTTTATATCCGCAAGTTGTTCATGCTGCACTTTTAAAAATACCACTTCAATTACACCTGCCAGTATCCAGGTAACCAATGGTATCCACCATAAACCGGTCGATTTGACCTCCTGGCGATTTTTTTCCCCAATTTGGGCAGGAAGATTGACCATTACGATTGCTCCCAAAGCCAATATAAAACCAATTACTTTGTAAATACCGGCTTCTTCGCCAAACACCCAAACTGCTACCGGAACCGACATTAGAATCGACATCTTTTGCATGACCTGGCTAATTGTAACGCCAAAATGCCTGACCGTTAAGGCGGCGGTATTAAAACCCGAAATAAAAACAAGTCCAAGTAACAATCCGTATGGTAACCAAGCGGAATTAATTACTTTTTGTGTTATCGGGAAATGCCCCAGATGAATCCAACCGCAAATGAAACAAGTAAAGTAATTGAACACAATTGCTTGAAAAATGTGAACTCCTTTGCGAACAAAAACCTTAAAAGTGAAGCCCAACAAAACTGAACACGCAATTGCTAGTAACAAAAACGACATAATTCGTAATTTTGGGCGGCAAGATATGCCATCTTACTCCGTTTCGGCCCGATTTTAGTGGTACCAAAACGAAGCTCTTCTTGCTTGCAACCGATTACTATGCGCCAAACACTACAAATCATAAGTCTAGCACTCGCCATTGTGCTTGGAAGCGGCTGTGTAGCTACGCACCAGACCAATCGGGATCGTATTGCGGAAAAATCAGCGCCCTATGAAATGTTCGCATTTCAGCGTTCTTATCCCGATACCGTTTTTGATTGGCGGGGATGGCGCAAGATGCTGCAAAGCGTAAAAACACAAGCGGCAGCACAAGCACGGATCAGTACGGATTGTACATCCAATAGCGCCTTATGGACGGAGCAAGGGCCTGGAAATGTTGCCGGTCGATGCAATACTATAGCTGTTCATCCCAACGACGAGAACACCCTTCTGGCCGGTTTTTCCACCGGCGGCATATTTAAATCCACCGATGGCGGCGTAAACTGGCACCCTGTTTTTGACGAGCAGGTGGATTTATCCATCGGCGATATCACCTACGATCCTTCCAATCCAGACATCGTTTATGCCGGAACCGGCGATCCGAATGTACCGTCTATTGCATACAATGGAAACGGCATTTATAAAAGCTCCGACGGCGGTGAAACATGGAATTACCTGGCGCTTGCCGACAAGGGTATCATTTCCAAAATTACCGTACACCCCACAAATCCCATGCATCTGGTAGTCGCTTCCATGGGTAATCCGTACATCAGGGATGCCGAAAGAGGCATTTTTGTTTCTAAAGACGGCGGAACAACCTGGGTAAAAACCCTCTATGTAAGCAACCAGGCCGGCGCCAGTGATTTGGTAATGGCGCCCAGCAGCCCAAACATCATGTATGCTTCCTTCTGGGATCGAATCCGGAACAACCAGGAATCTATCCTGTCGGGACCAAGTGCAAAAGTGTTTAAATCTGATGACGGAGGTATTTCGTGGATTCAATTGTCGAATGGGCTGCCAACCGGACGACTGGGCAGAACAGGCTTGGCTGTTTCTC
>JAEUUR010000588.1 GCA_016787465.1 Saprospiraceae bacterium
CCAGAAATGATCCTCCGGTGTCCAGGTTTCTGGCCCACAGAACATTCCCGCTTTTATCCGTTTTGATAAAAAACAAACCGGAACCTCCTCTTCGGTGACCATATATCATAAAACCATCCGGCACACTGATCACTTCTTTGGCAAGGGCATCTGGGAATTCAGAACCCAAGTCGAATTTTTTTAACCAGATGGATTGGCCATCAAGGGAGAATTTTTGCAAAAAAACATAACTTCGGTCGGTGTTTGCAGAGCCATCGTCGCCCGTATGAACAGCAATGATTTCATCATTTTCAATGAAGAGGTCTTCGGAATAAATGTGTTGCACAGAATCAATTCCAATGGCTCCCATCCAACTCCATTCTACATCGTAATCCAGGTTCATCCGGAACACAACCGGGCGCATACGTGCATTGCTGGTGTTTTCCACAGGCATCGCTCCACAGCCATAATATACCCCATTATGTAGTACCATCGATCGGATGTGGTCGGAAATGGTGCTATCAGATTGATACCGGATTCCAGAACCAAGCGGTAGAAGTACAAAAGCGCCTGAGTTGTTAATAATTTTTACAATTGAAGCATGGGTGGCTGGCCAGAAGACGGAATAGGGCTCTCTTTGGCGCGCATAAGTCGTGTAATTTCCATCGATCGTATCTTGAATCAATCCGTGGCTGTGGGTTGACAAAATCAAAGTACTTGACCATATCTGTGTCTGAGCGATTGGATCATATTTGAACATGATACCACGTCGATCATCTCCTAAAGTGCCGATACAAACGATTCGCCCTTGGTTATCAACAATTAAATCCGACGGTTTTTCACTTGGATCGCTCACATTGAAGTAATAATTTCGGGATCTCGACCAGAAGATGTTCCCATGAAGATCCATTTTCATAAAAGTAATGCTGTCATAATCCCCGGTGGAGGTAGTCATATAAAGATTGCCATCCTTACTGTCATACACTCCATAGGCGGCCTCACTTTTATCAGGCGCACCAATGATTTTTAAAAAGGACTCATTGCATGGTGCTGAATTTTGCGCCAGGGATTGGCTCAATCCCAGTACAGTTAAAAATAACAACCAAAAAGCGAATTTGAGATGATTCATGTGAAATAAATTTAAAAAAAAATGATCAAATGGTGACCTTTTGAGATTCCCACGTTTATATGATATGACCAACCAAAGAACCAATAAGCCCCCCAGTTTTTAATACCCGGCCAAACCACTCACCGATTTAATAGTATTTTCCCACCGATTAGCAAAAAGCTGCGCCCCAAGCGCAGCTTTTTTGTTTGCCGATAAATATACGCTGTTTGCTTGTTAAAATCTGTCGGTTAAGTTGAAACATGCAACTAATTCCACAAAGACACGTCTATTCGACTTTACGCGGCTTTGGCTGTTGAAAACAAAACTAACCTGTACGTATGAAAGCATTGATAATGACCGGAACGGTCATTTTTTTGACTATTGGCCTCCAAGCCCAATCTCAGTTAGCCGAAAAAAGACATATTGAAGCCACCAGAATCTCCGAAAAAATAAAAATTGATGCTGAATTGAACGAATCAATTTGGCAAAACTCCCCCATTGCCGAAAATTTTGTTTTCATGTGGCCTACGCCTGGCCAACCCGCTACGCAAAAAACACAAGTGATGGTGGCCTACGATGACGCCGCACTCTACATAGCGGCCAGGTGCTTTGATACGCAACCCGATTCCATTTTTCACCGCCTTTCCAAACGCGATGTGCTTGAAAACACGGATGCTTTTTCCATCATGTTGGATACTTACAGAGATGGGCAAAATGCCGTGCAATTCGGCGTTACGCCCGATAATATCCAGTTTGATTCAAAATATTCGCTGGCCAATGCCAATCCGAATAATGGAAATAATGATGGCGAAGACCCATCCTGGGATGCCGTGTGGACAAGCGCTGCCAAAATAACCGATAAAGGTTGGATTGTCGAATTGGAAATTCCATTCTCAGCCATTCGTTTTCCTAAAAAGCAGGTTCAGTCGTGGGGACTAAATTTTCTTCGTTCGGTTAAACGCAGAGGTGAAACCGACTCCTGGAATGAAATAAAAGCTGAAATAGCCGGCACTTTGAATCAAATGGGGGTGCTTGACGGAATTTCGAATATTAAAGCGCCTTTACGCCTGAGCGCAACGCCTTTTTTGGCAGGGTATGCCAACAATGCTTATAACAATCCATCCGCACCTCACAGCAGCTGGTCGTACCCCTGGTCGATGGGGATGGATATCAAATATGGGATCAACGAAGCATTTACACTTGACGCTACGGTAATTCCAGATTTTGGACAGGTGCGCTCGGATCGGAACGTGCTGAATTTGTCGCCATTTGAGGTGCGTTTCGATGAAAACAGGCCGTTTTTTACGGAAGGTACCGAGCTGTTCAATAAAGGCGGATTGTTTTACTCAAGAAGGGTAGGGGCGAATGCACAATTATTGAATGCTACCAAAATTTCTGGAAGAACCAAAAAAGGAATGGGAGTTGGGGTATTCAACGCCATTGAACGTGCAGAATTTCAAACCGTTGTGGTTGAGGGAAAAGAAGTACGCGAACAAATTTCGCCTGTGACCAATAAAAGTGTCTTGGTTTTTGACCAAAACCTGAAACACAATTCTTCCGTCACCTTGATTTCAACCAATGTACTTGCCTCCGGTGCAGCGTTGGATGCGAATGTGTCGGGCCTTTTGTTCAATTTTAAAAACAAGGCTCAGAGTTATGCTTTGAATGGTAAAGCGGTTGCCAGCAACCGATTCATGAGCGACGGCAGAGAATCCGGATTCACAGCTTCCCTGAACGCCTCAAAAACAAGCGGCAACTTCCTTTGGGGAAGTGAATTTAACCTGGAAAGCGATCAGTATAATCCCAATGATCTTGGTTTTTTATTCAGCCCAAATGAAGTGAGCCACCTGATTTGGTTGAACTATAATCAATACAAACCCTGGTGGAAACTGAATAACTACTGGTCGAGCCTGTGGATGTGGAATGGCGGGTTGTATAAACCTTTCGGGGCTTGGACAGAACGGTTAATTGGCTTTAATTTTGGAGGAAACACCCGTTCTTTTCACAATTTCGGGTTTAATGGTAACCTGGCGCCCTGGGGCGAACGGGATTATTTCGAGCCCCGGACTTATGATTTTGAAACCTATTACCATGTGCCGGCCTACACTAATTTAAGGGTATGGTACAACAGCGACCACCGTAAGAACCTGGTTTTTAATGCTTTTAGCGGTGTTCGTTTGTTTGACGAAAAGGATAGAAGAAGCACCTATTTAGAGGCCGGACTGCGCTGGCGAGCTTCCGGCAAGCTGTCTATTGGTTTTAACATGGGAAGTGAATTTTCTCACAACAATGTGGGAGGCTTGAATAATCTGTTCGAAAACGCGGCAGGTTTTGAAAATGTTACCGATGGACAAGTTATAATGGGGAGGCGGAATATCATTGGTTTTGACAATGTGATCAATGGTTCGTTTTCATTCAACAATAAAATGAATCTGACACTTTATGTGCGGCACTATTGGCAGAAAGTTGAGTACTCTGGGTTCAACTTGTTGGATGGTAACGGACACTTGCAGCCAACAGATTATACCGGCATTTCGCCCGAAGGCGAATCACTTCACGACATGGCGGCGAATTTTTTTAATGTGGATTTGGTTTATACATGGCGTTTTGCCCCTGGAAGTGATTTGCTATTGGTTTATAAAAACGGTGTGGGGCATTTTGATGAGGGCAGGCTGGTAGATCACCCCTATTTCTACAATGTACGCCGCCTTCCAGATTTTGAAGGTACCAACAACTTTTCAATTAAAATTCTGTATTTCCTTGATTATGAACGGATAAAAAAAGCTTTCTAACATAAGCTGACTACCCACAAGGATTCAAAAAATACAAGCTTCTTAGAAGTTTGATTTGGTTGGCCCCGGCAAATGAGTCGGGGCCTTTTTTTCTAAAAGGGCAAAAAAAATCCCGATTTTTTCATGAAGAAAAAACCGGGAAATCGTTGGAGCGGAAAACGAGACTCGAACTCGCGACCTCAACCTTGGCAAGGTTGCGCTCTACCAACTGAGCTACTTCCGCGTTTAGCGGGTGCAAAGATAAGATGCGGTCTTTGATTTGAACAAACCTTTTTGAAATTTTTTTCAAAAAAATATTTCATGCCATTCAACCTTCTAATTTTCGTTTGAACCAGAAATAAGTTTCCAATTGTGCCCTGACTGGGATATCACTTAATGTTCGACGATATTCATTTTTATCATCCCGATCAATCATGCGAGCTTTCACATTGTCATTTAGCTGTAAATCAATGACCGACCTGATGTCTTTTTGCAAATCGGGGTCAAGCACAGGAAACGTAGTTTCGATTCTGAAACTCAGGTTTCTTTCCATCCAATCCGCACTGCTGAGGTACATCAATTCCTTTCCGCGATTATGGAAAATGAGTACCCTTGCGTGTTCCAAAAAACGATCAACAATGCTGACGATTTCAATGTTTTCGCTCAGCCCCGTCAAGCCTGGAACCAAACAACAAATGCCCCTGATGATCAATTTTATTTTTACCCCAGCCTTTGAAGCCTCGTATAGTTTTAAAATTACTTCTTTGTCTTCCAGGCTATTCAGTTTAAGGATCATTTCCGCCTTGTCCCCAGCTTTTGCTACTTCAATTTCTGCATCTATCAGTTCATAAAGTTTTGATCGGAGGTTGAATTTCCCTACCATCAATTGATGAAACGGTTGGGTGGGTAGTTTGACGTTTTCCAAAAAGCTGAAAACATTACTGACTTCAGTGGTTAAGCTTGGGTTAGCCGTAAAAATTCCAAAATCGGAATATATTTTGGCTGTTTCTTCATGAAAGTTGCCGGTTCCAAGGTAAGCATACAGTTTTGCCTGATTGTTTTCGACCCTCCGAATAAGCGCTAACTTGGAATGAACCTTAACTCCGGGGAAAGAGTAGTGCACCCTGACTCCTGCTTTTTCAAGTTTTTCTCCCCACTCCAGGTTGGTGGCTTCATCAAACCGGGCTTTAATTTCCACAAAAGCCGACACCTGTTTGCCACGATGTACGGCATCAATTAAAGCCTGCAAAATTTTGCTGTGTTTGGCCACCCTGTATTGAATTACTTTAATGTGGGTAACGGCAGGGTCGGCAGCAGCGCGTTCAAAAAAGTTGATAACGGCGTTAAAAGACTGATAGGGAACATGAATCAATTGATCTTTTTCAGCGATTGCCTCAAACGGATTTTCAGCATCATGCAATACTGGGTGATGAAGCGGAGGAAGTATTTTGTATTTCAGGTGATTCAAGCCGAAATCAGGGAACCTGAAAAAGTCGAAATTGTTGTGATATCGCCCTTCCGGAAGCATGTCGTTTTTCCGTAGGTCAAAGGTGTCTTTCAAATAGGCCAATAAATGGTCGGGCATTTCGCGGTCAAAAACAAACCTGGATGCGGGGCCTACCTGCCTTTTTTGCAAACCGGATTTTATCTTCTGCACCAAATCGCCGGAGTATTCATCTTCAATGTGCAAATCGCCATCGCGGGTGAGTTTGATGGAATATGCATCCTGGATGTCGTATCCAGGGAAAAGTCGACTCACAGAATGGCGCACAATATCGTCGAGCATGATTATATCGTGCCGGTCATTCACTGAAGGCAGCGCCACAAACCGAGGAAGCTGATCCGAAGGAATTTTGACCAAAGCGTATTCGCTGTCGGATAAAGGCTTTTTTTTCTGCCTTAAATGGACGGCTAAATACAAATGCGCGTTTGCCAGAAAGGGGTTGATCTTGTGTTTGACCAACAGTACGGGCATTACGAAAGGCAGCAGGTTATCACGAAAGTAATTTTCTGCAAATTCTTTTTGAGCCTCATTCAGATCCAGACGACGTAGCAGGTAAATATTGTGTTTCCTTAATTCCTGAACAATTACCTGTTCGAAAATGGCTGAAAATTCTTCTTGTTGGCGGTTGACAATGCTATGTATTTCTTTGAGCAATTTACTGGGATCAAAATCAAGTTGAGCCTTGGTCTTTTTTCCCAGCTTTTTTAATTTGCGGATACCAGCCACCCGGATTCGAAAGAATTCATCCAGGTTGGAAGAATAGATCGCTAAAAATTTGAGTCGCTCGAGAAGCGGAACGGCTGGGTCGCGGGCTTCTTGTAGCACCCGGTAGTTAAATGACAGCCAGGAAACATCCCTGTTTGTGTATGGAAGCGAATTCATCATAAATTAACCTGCTCTAGCCTGCAAAGTAAAGAAGGTGTAGTGCTAGAATCTGTTAAACCAATAAAAATTATCTGATAAAAAACAAAAAACCCGGATTTTCATGTTGAAAAATCCAGGTTTAATGCTTGTGCGGGAAGCGAGACTCGAACTCGCACGACCGTGAAGTCACTGGTGTTTGAGACCAGCGCGTCTACCATTCCGCCATTCCCGCAGGTTGCTATTCAAAAGCGGCTGCAAATTTAGAGAGATTTTCTTTTACACGCAACAAATAACGCTTTTTCAAAAAATATTCTCGCGCATTTTTTAACTCTTCAAGTGATCCGGTGTTTTCTGACCATTTTTCGAGCAAATTTTGAACTTTTTGAAAAGATTCAGACTCAAGGGTCGTCAATTTTTTTGCTATTAAATGATACTTATCCTGATCCGGTTCAAATTCAAGCTCCATAATTTCTTCATTGATTTCCATCATTTCAAAAAGAAACGCTTGCGGCAGGGTTACATCCGAGTCATCGGCTAGCAGAAGTCCTTTGAGTTCCAGCACATACTGAAGTCTTTTGTCAGGATCAATGAGTGTTTTGTAGGCTACATTATTCAGGCTTGCGTGTTCAAGCGCTATTTCCTGCGCCTCTTCAGAGGCCAACGTATGAAAGTCAGGATGATAACGTTTGTTATTTTCCAGATACAAACTACGCAGATCGCTTGTATTGATGGCAAGGGAAACAGGCAATCCGAAAAATTCAAAATAGTTGGGTTGTTCCCGTGGCATGCCCTAAAACAGCTTTTGCAAAAAATGACGCCACACATCAAGTCCCAATGCAAATACCATAAGGCCTAACAAAAGGAAGAAACCCACGGTTACAGCACGTTCCATGAATTTATCACTTACTTTTTTGCCGGTGAGTACTTCCCAAATCAGGAAAAGCACATAACCGCCATCCAGGGCAGGAATTGGCAACAGGTTCATAAACGCCAGGATAATACTCAACGAAGCTGTTACATTCCAGAATATCTCCCAGTTCCATTCGGGGCTGAAGAGCTTTCCGATACTAATAACGCTTCCCAAATTGTCTTTAACCGAGATGTTTCCTTTAAACATTTGGCCGAAAGCTTTGACTTGGTTGGTTAAAAAATCCCAACCCATTTTCACGCCTGCAGGCAGCGCTTTGCCAAACGAATAAGTTTCACGTTCAATTTTGAAATTGCCTTCCCGTTTTACCATCACACCAATTTTGCCATCGGAGGTGACATCGATCTGGTGTTGCTGAATTGTTCCGTTTCGGTCGATACCCAAGGTGACTTTTTGCCCGCGGTTATCCCAGGCTGCCGTAGCGAATTCGTCAAAAAACGGGGTTGGCTTTCCATTGAAGGAAACAATCTTGTCGCCCTTTTGAAGACCGGCTTGTTGCGCGGGGCCTTGGTTTACCTTTTCAATTTCAAAAGGTACCCTGGCTGATATCAAAGAGGACTTGGCTATTTTTTGTCCGGTAATTTGGGAGGCGATATCGACAGAGAGCTGCAGAACGGTGTCTTTTCCGTTCCTAGAAAGTGTTACCGAGCGGGTGTTTCCAAGCACGACTTCTTCGATAAACATGCCCGGATCTACTCGCGTAAATGGTTTGTCGCCAATTTTTGTGATTACATCGCCTTGCTGGAAGCCCTGTCGGATCAGTACGGAATCGTAAGCAAGGCCATAGGTGCGCACTTCGGATATTGGGACATAGGCTTTCCCAAAATACCAAAGCATCATACCAAAAATAAAAAATCCGAGTATGAAGTTGACGGTGACGCCTCCGATCATAATAATCAGACGCTGCCATGCCGGTTTGGAGCGGAATTCCCAGGGTTGGGGAGGTTGTTTTAATTGTTCGGTATCCATGCTTTCATCCACCATGCCGGAAATTTTGACATATCCGCCAAGGGGCAGCCATCCGATACCATATTCGGTTTCGCCTTTTTTAATTTTCCAAAGCGACTTAAAAGGATCAAAGTCGAAGAAAAGGTAGAATTTTTCAACACGGGTTTTGAACCATTTTGCGGGTGCAAAGTGGCCCATTTCGTGTAAAACAATTAAGATAGAGAGGCTAAGAAAAAACTGACAAACAATTGAAATCGTATCCATTGGGCAAAGCTACGGAAGCCTGTGTTTAAAATCGCACAATTCAAGACAAACACCTGAATTTAAGAGCCAATTTCCCGATATCGCTGGCTGTTAGCAGGATCAATCCGGGTCATAATTTGAATTATGCGGTCTTTTTGTTGTTTAGGAGCAACTTTCCACATCTCAACTAATTCGTCTTTTTTAGCATAGGCGAACATTTGTACGATCATTGAGTTGAGGTATGCTACTGAAACTTTATCAATTTCTTCAAGCGCCTGGAGGATAGAAGTACGCGCTTGCTCGGGGTTGGAGGCGAAAACATCGAGGCCATTGCGGTAATAATTATGCATTGCTGCCCGCATAGGTTTAACACGAGGGTTGAGCAAGTTTTCAATAATCCAGTACCGATTTCTGTTTTTACCGCCGTCTGCGGGGCGCCAGCCCGGTGAGCCATTGGTATTTGAGTTCTGAATATTGGTCACTATTTGTTCTGCAGTTTTATAATACTGCTCACCGCCTAAAGGTGAAAAAGAGTCATAATCCATCCCAAGAATCACATACACATAAAATGCAAGCATGGCCGGCAAGTTTTGGTTGTCGGTTGCGTCTCGCAAAAATTCAATGGGCTGATTTTGCTCATAAACGAACACCACATCTTTGTCCAGGTAAGATATCATGGGCGTTTCATAACCACTGCCATAAACCGGACGGGTTGATTGTACGGCTAGTTCGCCTTCAAACACGTTGTTATCCAGCTCTTTAGATATCGTAAGGATAAAATTGCATTTGATGCGTTCCCCTTGTTCAAAAACATCGTTGCTCCATTTGGTATTATTGAGAAACTCGCGAAGCGAAGACTCCATTTGATCGAATACCCTGCGGTCGTTTCGTTGTAATTGTGGCGTACTTACCCGTACAGTTGCGTTTAATTCGCCCTGCCCTAATAAGATGGCGCTCCAGGTGCCAAACAATAATAAGCAAATCAGTTTTTTCATATCTATTTGAATTCGGAAAGCACAAGTGTGTGCATAAATCAAGCCAATGTGAAACTCGGGTTTCACAAAACAACATGATGCATTTCAAGGAGTTTAGGTTGGCTGCAAAGAGCGGGATAATTCAATAATTTCGGCTACAATGTCCGAGGCAACTTCCTTTTTACTTTTTAGCGGAAATTCTTTGTTCCGGCCGTCGCGGAAAAGCATGGTTATTTTATTGGTGTCATGTCCAAAACCGGCTCCTGCGTCATTCATGGAATTTAGTACAATGAAGTCGAGGTTCTTTTTTTCGAGTTTGAGTGCAGCGTTTTTGGCTTCATCGTTTGTTTCAAGCGCAAACCCTACCAGCATCTGTCCTGGTTTTTTTTGTTTTCCAAGCGCAGCGGCGATGTCGATGGTTTTTGAAAGGTCAATCTGAAGATCGTCGTCCTTTTTTTTGATTTTAGTATTCGAGAATTGCTTGGGCTTATAATCTGCTACGGCAGCTGCCAATACGGTGATATCTGAACTTGGGAAAACCGGCATGCAAGCATCGTGCATGTCTTGAGCCGTTTCTGCAAGTATCGTTTTTACCCCTGGGTGCTTGGCGCTTAAATGGGTTGGCCCTAAAACCAATGTGACATCAGCGCCCAGTAAAGCAAGTTGATCGGCTATGGCAATGCCCATTTTCCCAGTGGAATGATTGCCTAGGAAACGCACCGGATCAAGCGGCTCATGCGTGGGGCCGGCTGTTACCAGGGCTTTTTTGCCTTTCAGAACCGCTTCGGAAAAGTGTTGATCAAGGAAATGAATGATTTCTTCAGGTTCAGCCATTCTGCCATCTCCCACTAAACCACTAGCAAGTTCGCCATGCCCAACCGGAATCACATGGACTCCATATGACTTTAATTTTTGAACGTTTTGCTGAGTAGCGGGATGGCGCCACATATCGACATCCATTGCCGGGGCAACAAAAACGGGGCATCTGGCTGATAGATAAACTGCGCTTAAAATATTGTCGCACAATCCATTAGCCAATTTTGCCAACGTATTGGCTGTTGCAGGCGCAATGACATAGGCATCGGCCCACAACCCGAGATCGACATGGTTGTTCCAGCCAGACTCGGTGTGGACGTCTGTGAGGGCCGGATTTTTGGACAATGTAGCAAGTGTGAGCGGAGATATAAAATCAGTCGCGGCTGTTGTCATCAAAACTTGCACGTGTGCGCCTTTTTTGATCAACAGCCGCGTCAGATTTGCCGCTTTGTATGCTGCAATAGAGCCTGAAATGCCAAGGATGACCTTCATGAAGTTGGAAGGTTGACCGGTTTTTTCAGAAATTAGTCTTTGTTTTCTACGTAGCGCCACTGAATTTCATCTTGCAAAAATTCTTGTGATGCAATGATGGCTGTGTTTGGCAGCCTTTCGTAGAATTTTGAAATTTCAATTTGTTCTTTGTTTTCCTGCACCTCTTCAATGGTATCAGTGTTCACAGCAAACTCTTCAAGTTTGCGTTGGATTTCCCATTTCAGATCGCTGGAAATTTGCCGGGCGCGTTTGGAAACTACCGCAATGCTTTCGTAAATATTGCCTGTTTTTCCAACAAGTTCCAATACATCGCGCGGCTGAACATTGGGGTCGAGCCCTTGGGCTTTGGTTTTGATATCGCTCATGAGTAGTTAGAAATTTATCAACTTTTTAGCCGTTGCTTCACATTTTTAAGCGAAGCTTCAGCATCTTTTTTTAATTGTTTTATTTCTTTAGAGTATGATCCTTTAGGGTATTTTCCCAAAAAATCCTCACATCTTTTCACACATTCAGTGAAACGCTCCACCTTTTTTTCAATCACTGAGTTTTCGCTCAACAAATAACTCGATTTGGCGATCAAATATCGTACTCTTTCCACATCCGGGCTTTCCGGGTAATCGCGCAGCAGGTTGTCGAATGAAATCACGGCGCTTTGATATTGCCTCAAGTCATAATACAGTTGTCCTTCAGCAAAAGCTTTTTCTTCTAGTTTCCGACGAAGCCCATCAATCAATTTGTTACATTCTTCCACCCTTTTGGAGCTGGGGAAGAGGTTGACAAACAGCTGGAACTCTTCAATTGCGGTTTTGGTATTCCCTTGATCAAGCCTGAATGTAGGAGAAAGCAGGTAATTTGAGTATGCCGACATGAAAGCAGTCTCCTCTCTAAACTGCGAATTGGTAAAAGTGTTCGAAAAATTTTTAAAATAGAAGGCTGCCAGCAGGTATTGTTTGGTGTTATAATGGCAATAAGCATATTGATAGTATGCTTTTTCGGCACGCGCATCGCCACGTAAGGTGTTGAGTACCAAGTCAAAAAGCGAAAGGGCGCGCTGATAATTTTTCTTCTCGTAATAATCGAAAGCTTTGGTCAGAATTAACTCAGCATCCCCACTGGTGCGGATTTTTTCATAATTGCTTTTGCAGGATGCGGCCAAAAATAGGGCAACAAAAAGGAACAGCCAGCCGGTCTTGATTCTCATAGGGCGCAAAAGTACGATTTTTAAAAATAATGTAACAAAAAAGGTTTCAAGTATCTGTATTTGATACGTTGAACAAAAAACGTTTTACGCCATGGATTCGTCGCTTGACTTTTTCCAATATCGCCTGCCTAGGCTTTTTATGACAATCAGGAGCAGAATTGGAATTGCCGGAATCGGAAGTTCCTGTGGCAGCCAATACCAGAGCGCTAATACAGCCAGGGCAATAAAACCGACGAATCTGAAGTAAAACTCGGTCCATTCTGTTTGTTTATTGCGATAAAAATAAAACAAGTGGGTAGGAAGTGCCCAAAGGATATTGAGGTTGTTTTTAGTGGCGCTATGGTCGGTTGCTGCCCAGAGTAAAAAAATGACCAAACCGGCCAGCCCAAGTATAAACCAGAATATCACATCAAAAATCCGTTCGGTACGCGCATTTGCCATGGTCAACAATCCAATAAGAGCGACTGCAATCATGACCCACAATGGACGATCTAGCGGGGTGGGGGAGTAAGCCGATTGCCGAATTCCGTTTGCCGGAATTTTTTGTTCGCCGCTAACCAATAATTCACCGCCGGGTTTTATGGCCCTAGCTGTCAAATCGTGCAAATAATCAGGTAAAAACATGAAATCAGCTGCCTTTGCCTTTCGATCAGCCGGCAAACCCAAAATCAGATCGATACCGAAATCCAACCAGGGTTTTTCTGCTACATAAGGTTGTAATAACTGCCTCATGGTTACGCCTTGGACGAGTTTCGAAGTGTCATAAGTTAATTGATGAAAAAAGGTTTCCTCGAAAATATCCCGAATCCTCGTGGCACAGTTGTCATAGAAGAAATCGTACTTGTAATACCTGTTTTCTTCTTTGTAATTTTCCTGAATCAGGTCGAACAAGCGTTGTTTTTGCTCAAGGGAAAGGTTCAAACTTTGCTCTTGCATCACCCTCAAATCCTGCAGGTTGCCATATTCAAAACTGCGGTACGGTTCCATATCCAGCATGTACAGCAGTTTGCCGCGACAAAATTTGAGCACGAAACCAGGTTGTTCAAAATCAAAGGTGCCATAGTTGTAGCATCGGTCAAATCGCAGATTCGGGTCTTTTACCCGAATAGCACTATGCCCGAAAGTGCTGTAAATCATGTCGCCCGGTGCTACGGTCATCAAACTGATTCTGGATGAATCTGTAAGTGTCATTTGCGATTGGGCAAATGACCCATGGGCAACCAGCCATAAAATAAATGTAGCGAACAGGTGTTTCATTCAAAAAATCAAAATAGTCCCCATACCCAGGTTAATAGCCAAGCGGCTATCTTCCAGAGTGCCCAAATCATGGCAACGAACATTAAAAAGAAAATAAATCCCAAAAAGGCAACGGATTTTCCAACGGCAGGTTTGGCTTTTCCATCTGCATAATATGCTTTTAACAGATTCACATTTCGACGGTTGGCTTTAAATCCAAAGTCAAACAAATCACCGAGGAAAGGAACGACGCCGACGATGGCATCTACTACAAAGTTTCCCATCATGCGTAGCATAAGCAGGGGGCCGGCGCCTTTTTTGACCATGATCCGCAACAAAAAACCTGAAATTACGAACCCGGTGATGTCGCCAACATAAGGTACCAGACCTATAATACCGTCAAGCCCGAACCGCCAGTTGGTAAACGGAACAACAAACTGATTGTCCATTAATTTTGCCAGTGTTTCGAGCTTCCTGATGTCCTTATCCTGAACATCAGCGCTTTCCGATGTGGTTGTTTTTGTTTCCATTATTCCACGCGCAACAATTGTCCGATTTTAATATCGTCGCTGGTCATCTTGTTCAGTTGTTTGATGCGTGAAACAGTGGTGTTGTAATCACGGGAAAGTTTGTAAAGTGTGTCGCCCTTTACCACGCGGTGATAACCCGGTGGCACGGGTTCTTCTTTTACGGGTGGAGTAGGTTTGGCGCCGGTATCGGTTTTAGGTTTTGGGTCGCCAGGCATTGGTTCATCAGTGGTGGCAGGCGGTTTTGAACCTGGCCACGATGGCTGCGTGTTATTTCCGGAAGAATTAGGCTTGTCGGTTTTGGGTTTAGGATCGCCAG
The DNA here is from genome assembly GCA_016787465.1 of Saprospiraceae bacterium. Lineage (GTDB taxonomy): Bacteria > Bacteroidota > Bacteroidia > Chitinophagales > Saprospiraceae > M3007. The sequence goes on from JAEUUR010000588.1 coordinate 13,911, forward strand.
GCGAGATTTCAAAATCGAGTTCATCATCATTCACCATGGTATCCTCCTTTTTCGGCTTAGAAGTACTGCTGCCTGGAGCTGTGGGTTGTTTAGGATCGTTGCTCGTATCGCGTAATTTGATGGGCTTTAACGGACTTCTGGATCGTTTCAAACGGACTCTTTCATTTACCTCAGGCTCTTGTCCACGCATCAGCCCATTCCTAGCCAACAGCTTTTCAAGTTTAATGCCATAAACCTGTGCGATATCAAACATAGTTTGCCCTTCGCGAACTGTATGCTCTGTAGCCCGGCCACTCCATTGATCTTTTTTACTTTGGATAAAAATCCGGGTATTGGGTTTTAGCACAACCCCAGGCGGATAGCCTCGGTCGTTGTAATCCACTACCTTTTGTGTATTCAATCTGAATGCCCTGGCAACATCTTCCAGGGTTTCACCTTCGCGAGAAACTACCACTTTAACGTCGTTTACACGGGCAATTCGGCCTGAAGAAGTGGAAGGCGTTCCCGGTGCATTTGGGCCCTGGGGTTTTACACCGCCATTTTCTCCGCCGCCCGGCGTTCCTGGGAAGGTTGGCGACGGTTTGGCGCCCGGCTGGTCGTACTCATACAATTTATAGCGTTCGATGAGGTTGATCAGCTTGTCGGCGTAATCAGGAGCTGTTGCATAACCAGCGGATTGTAATCCCCTTGCCCAAGATTTATAGTCGGTTTTATCCAGGTTGAACAGGTATCCATACCGGGTGGATTTTTTTGGATCGCGGAGAAATTCTCCATGATCCAAAAAACTTTCTTCAACGGATTCATATTTTCTGAAACAAGACTCTTTGGGTTTGCCGGATGCGTCTTTGTCGTCATCCATTTTGTAAAAAGTTTTGCCATTCCAGCTGCCTCCACATTTAATACCGAAGTGGTTGTTAGCCACCGTAGCCAGGTCGCTGGTGCCGCCAGCGCTTTCCAGGATGCCTTGAGCCAGGGTAATGCTGGCTGGGACACCAATCCGCTCCATGTTAAGCGTTGCTGCACGGTTAAATTTTGTGACATAGTCAAGGTTTCGATCACCTGAACTGTATTCAACGGGCTTGAGTGTTGTTTGATCGATCCCTTTTTGTTTGGCGGACGACTTTTCCGACTTGCGGAACACATCGCAACTGTGGAAAAAGATGGAAACTGTTAATAACGAAATGGTTAGGATTCTCATGGCGTTCATATTGAGTGTTTGGAATGTCGGGGTCTTGATCGCGCTTAAAACGATGGAATGGTTTTTCTATTTTTAATTGGCAAATATCATTTGTTTGGAGGCAATTTGCACCCCATTGATGATCAAAGAATAAACAAATGCTCCTGTTACTCCGTAACCATGCGTGTAAAGCACTTCATTCATTCCCTCTTTCACCACTGCAACAGGAATCGTTTTGATTGTTTTTCCTTGCAGGTCGGCAATTTGTATGTGGGCGGAAACCACAGCTTCCGGCATTTTATGCACAAAGAAGGATATCCAGGTCGCTTCATCGAACGGATTAGGCCGGTTTTGATATAACTCAATGCCAAAAGATTCTGCGGAGGGCTCTTCCGTCGCCACATTTTGCACAATTTTCTCGGTGGAAAAAAAGCTCTCATTGCCCCAACTGTCCACTCCGGCCACACTTACAAATAGTTGGCCGCTTGGGTTGCAATACAAAACATCGGAAGCGCCTGGTGAAATGGTGTATACCGTATCCCAATCATTAGTGCTGGTACGAAGCGCAATCCGAATGGTTTGAGTGTCAATTGGCTGATCGAATTGCATGACCAACAAATCCGCATTTCTGCCAACACTGAATCCGGGCGCCGGAGCTACATTGCGAGCGGCTATGGTGGCAGCATTGGCATTGATTAACGTGTTGCGCGCCAGGTAGTTGAAATCGACAAAAAAAGAATCAACGTTTCCATCGTGGTCGTGGTCTTCACCCAATACATCCGAAGATGTGTGCTGCCGGTCGGTATAGTCGGGGGTGTTGGATGCATTCCCGTGTTCGTTGGCTGCAGTAAACCGCATGGCGGTGTAATTTTTTTGCCGGAACGGAATATGGTCGCCTCCGCGCCCGGAACGATCTTCCGGCGCCATGACGCGTACATTCATCGGAATCAGTGCCGTTGGCAACACATTTTCCTGGTATTGCAGTTTGATAAACCTTGCCAACTGTTTGTGTTTCGAATTAAAACCACCGTTTGAAAACAGCCGAACACTGGTAGAGTCTACATGGTTTAACCCAGGGCAGGAGGGGGCAGAGGAGGTTTGCCCGCACAATACTCCGCCGATGACATCATTGTTAAAAACGGCCCTCAACAAAATCGATTTTTGCTGCACGTAATTCGCAAACGCCAGCGCACCGTATAATCCCTGTTCTTCTGCGGTCGTGATCAAAAAAACGATGGTATTGTTGAATTGCCACTTAGACATCACCCTTGCCATCTCCAGTACTAAAGCGGTTCCGGTAGCATTGTCTTCGACGCCCTCTGCAATACAGGCGGTATCGCAAATGCCTGCACAGCGGCTATCAATATGCCCCTCAATCAAAACCACACCACTACTGGGTACTGCACCCGGAAGCACCGCAAAAATGTTTTTGTGTTGACCGACTGCACAGATGTTTTGATCAAACTGTAAAAATGAAGAGATCAGGCGCTGGTTGTTTGACGCGCTGAATTCATTAAACTTTTGAAAAGTCCAATTACGCGCTGCGCCAATTCCCCGAATCGTGGAAATCGTATCTGACCCGGCATTTCGGTTGTAAAAGCTGCTCAACTGAAGGATATATGCCTTCAAACTATCTGCTGAAATAGCTGCACTAAGCTGTGCTGCCATTTCAGACGGATCGTTGGCTGCTGGCATTCCGGCAAATAAAGCAGATTCGTAATTTCCCAGCATCACCTGCTCTGCCAAGTTATTGGTGGATATGATGTTGGTTTGTGCAGGCATATTCCAGGCAAGGCACCATGGAAACAAGACAAGGATTATTCTTTTCATCGAATTTGAATTTTAGATTATATCAAAGCAGATAACCCCAAAAATTCCTTTTTTTCTTGGCCCCTTTTTTGGTCTTTTTGACATTCACCGGATCGCTCGGATTCCCTTCCACATTGGCACGGTTAAAAGCTGTAATTACATAGGTGTAGTATTCACCTTCCACCGCAGTATAGTCTTCAAAATACCATTTTTCCGAGTAAAATGGTGTGACAGCCAATAAGTTGCGAGGATTGTCGAATCTGCCAACGCCCTCTCCGTCGAACCGGTAGAGGGCGAAATAAAAAGGCATTTCATCGCCCGACAGTAACTCGCATAGGTTCCATGTGAGCTGTACAGAACTCGGGGTTCCTTTTACCCTGCAAATCGTTGCAGTGGCTGGTGTAGCTTTCGACAGTTGGGCGATGGGTGGAGAAAAGGCTGGGTGCCTGTACAATGCAGTGATTAAAGAATCCTGCACGCCCAAAGGATTTCTCAACAAGGGTTTTGCGGAATAAAAAATACTGCCACCTACATTCGGATTGCCACGGACCATCGCAATTTGGTTGCTGATTTCTTCCGGTTCTTTCCAGTTGTCGTCGTTTGGAGAATTATTGATTTTGTAGGCAGCATGGCCAATGTACAATTGTCTGCCAAAGGTGTGTTTGCTCCACCAATCCACCAGCACTTCAAAATCGGCAGGCGGATAACCAATGCTCCAGTAAATTTGAGGCGCTACATAATCGATCCACCCGTTTTTTAACCACAACAACACATCGGCATAGAGATCGTCATAACAAGTGACGCCTGCTCGTGTGTTTGACCCATTTTCCGGATCACGATCCTTGTTCCGCCAAACGCCAAACGGGCCAATCCCGAATTTGACATAAGGCTTGTACTGTTTGATAGTTTTGGATACCATCTTGATCAGTTGGTTAACATTATCACGTCGCCAGTCTGAAATATCGGTAAACGAATGATCGCCGGTAGCAAAAGCATCGTAGTCGTCCAATGCATCGTCCAAATTTAAGCCGGACTCTTTGTACGGATAAAAATAGTCGTCAAAATGGATACCATCAACATCGTACCTGATCACGACATCTTTGACAATGTTGTTCAGGTATTGTCGTACAGAAGGACTTGCCGGGTTGAAATACCATCTTTTCCCGTATTTAAAGAACCACTCGGCTTTTCGTTTGTTTGACAAAGAGCGTAGAGGGTGGCTCTTGTCAAGTAAAGTAGTATCCAGTGACCACGCTGCCCGGTAAGGGTTCATCCATGCATGGAACTCCATATTGCGCATATGTGCCGCTTTTACCATGTATTCCAGCGGATCATACAGGCTGTCGTCGAGTGCCGCGCCTTGTTTGCCAACCAAAAAGCTGCTCAACGGTACACTTTTTGATCGGTAAATGGCATCGCCTGATGGCCGGATCTGAACAAAAACGGCGTTCATGTTCATTGCTTTCATCACATCGAGCAAACTGTCAAATTCTGCTTTTTGTCGCTCTGATGATAAGCCAGGCGTGGAAGGCCAGTCAATATTGGCTACGGTGGCGATCCATGCGCCACGCATTTCGGCTCTTGGTGATTGCCCGGCCCTGCGTTCATTGTCTTGTGCATACCCTTTCAGGGTGGAAAAAAGCAGGGAAAGCAGGAGAAAAAAACGGATTGAAGAGATCATAATAAATTGGTTTTGCGGTAAAAGTATAGATTCCGCAAGATTTTTAGCAATTTCAAAAAAGCATTAAGTCCTTTGCACCCTGAAACTTCGGTTTCTTTGCTGTTTTTCCATCAAGTTCAAATAAAACCATGCGTTTTCCTAAACCAATACCTGTAGTTGAAATCGCCTCGCAATTTAAGGCGCAAATCATTGGCGATCCAAACCTTTTTGCACACGGAATTAATGAAATTCACAAGGTGCAACCCGGAGACATCGCTTTTTCGGATGTGAAAAAATATTTTGAAAAAACACTCCAAAGTGCTGCAACCATAATTTTGTTGAATGAGCCGACTGAATGCCCACTTGGCAAAGCTATTCTGATCGTTGATGAGCCATTTGAAGTTTATGATGCCATTATTCGCCGTTACCGACCATTTGAACCGCTGAAACAATCCATTTCCGAAGAAGCTGATATACACCCAAGTGTCATAATTGAACCGGGTGCAGTCATTGCCGGAAATGTTTCGATCGGGGCTGGTAGTTACATATGTGCCAATGCTTACATCGGAGAGTATACCATCATCGGTGAAAGGGTGATTGTAGGCCCCGGAGCAATCATTGGCCCGGATGCGTTTTATTACAAAAAACTGGCGGATAAATCGTTCAAAAAATGGCGCTCCGGTGGGCGGGTCTTGCTGGAGGATGATGTGGAAATTGGGGCAGGCTGCACCATTGCCAAAGGTGTGAGTGG
>JAEUUR010000600.1 GCA_016787465.1 Saprospiraceae bacterium
AAAAGTGAGCGAAGAAGTGTTGAAAGGTTTGATCAAGAAATAAATAAATCAGCATTTAAGAATCATCCCGAATTTTGGTGATATCCAAAATTCGGGATTTTCTTTTTTATGACATGATGCATGGCAACAAGAAAAAGTACAATATAGGATGAATAGATGGTTCATTGGCATTTTAGAGGGCTTCCTCGCGGTGCTTTTTTATAGTTCATCCATCAAACATCTCATTCAACAATCTATTAATCATTTGATCAAGTAATCCTGTAATAAATCCATAATACTTGAAAAACAAAACCCTCGTCCCTAAAGGGCCTCGTCCGGACCGGCTGAAGCCGGTGCTACCTGTTTTTATGCCAGATATGAATCAGAATATTAATTATCTTTGTTTTAGAACTTCACGCCAGCACCAAACCAATCATGGAAAACGAAACTGCAAACGACAATTCGCCTGAAATACTTCCAAGCGCGCCCAAAAACAACAAACCCAAATTCAAAAAGGTAGCGAGTTGGGTGAGTGTCATTAGGGATGCCTTTTCCATCCTTGCGACCCTGGTTTCATTTGCCACGTTGGTGATGCTGATCAAACAAAACGAACGCACTTACCGTCCCGATTTGGTGTTAAGCATTGAAAAAAGCGTGATCGATCTGAAATTTAACGACTCCCTGGTTCATTGTAATGATATTGAGATCACAGCCGTTGGCGACTCCATCGGTCAATTTCCGAAATTTTATCCAGTAAATATCGGCCTGGGGGCTGCCAGAAATGTACAATTCAACTGGGAAGTTGATTTACACGGTTTGTGCGACACGGTCACCTTTGAAGGGCAAACCATTCCTACTTTTATCCAGTTTGCTGAGGATTTGGACGCTTTGGTGTATAAAAGCTGTATGTACCAGCGTTCGGCAGATTTGAAAGTTGATTACATCCTGCCGGTAAGCTCCGGCGGCGAATCCATTACGGTTGAGTTCCCCAGTAATTATTTGATTGCGTGGAATAACTTGCTTGTCAAAATGGCCACATTGGAGCGACTTTCTCCGGAGGAAAGTGTTGATTTAGTCAGAAAATTTATCAACCATTTTCAACGCGCTTCCCTGGTTATTCGATTTGCCGACATCAACAATCAGCAATATCAAAAAGTGTATGAATTGGTGCTTGTTCCACAGTTCATTGATTTAACCACCAGAAAAGGACTGATAAGAATGCTCTTGAGGGAACAAAATGGCAGACAGGCGCCCAAAGAAAAATTCAACCTGATCTATAAATCAGATGTTCATGGCGCCCGATTTCTTCCGGTAGAAATATAATGGCCGATTCAAAGCCCTTACCCCAGCACTTCCACTCCTTCCAAAGCTTCAATGGCGTTTTCCAAAAACGCCGGCACAATGGTATCAAAGGTGCGTTTGATCTTGTTCGGATGGGAAAGATCGTGGATCATGTGGTGATAACGCGCTTCGCCGTGTTCGTCGACGATCGATTTTTTGCGCTCCTCCTCCATAAAATAAGTCAGCAAACCATCCGGATCGGCTTCGGGGTGGAACTGTGTGCCGAAAATTTCGGGACTGAACCGGACGGCCATCAAAGCGCGTTCGTAATGGTGGTAAGGATTTAAAGTTTCAAGGCAGAGAATTTCTGCACCCAGTTCGTCAAATCGTTTGTGGTCGGGTTTCGTCACCTGGTAGCGGCGGAAATCGGCGATATAAAACGGATCGGGCAGGTTTTCAAAAAACGGCTCCGATTTGCCGGCATGGCTTTTATGGATCGGATAGGTGCCGAACGACATTTTAAAACGTTTGGACACTTCTCCCAGGCGAAAATGCCGGCAAGCCATTTGAAAAGAATGGCAGATAAACAACACATGTTTTTTGCCGTCTTCCACTTGTCGGTTGTATTGCCACAGATCTTCCATTAAACGGTAAAACGGAGCCTGCCAGTCGCCGCCTTCTTCCAGCGGATCGCCGGGGCCACCTGAAAACACATAAATATCGTAGGAAAGATCGGGAATTTCACAACGGGCGCGCACGTCGAAATGATCGAATTGAAGCATTTCGGCATATCGGCCAAGTATATTTTTGAGCATTGGAATCCCGCGATTGGATTCCCCGTTGTACATATCTAACAGCGCAGCACGGAGCATGAACCAGGATGTTGTGAATTGAGCAGTGAAGCGCAATCCGGCTAATAATAAATCACATGCAATCGGTTGGGCGATTGCAAATGTCTGAAATTATGACGTAACCCAGGTATGGAAGACACATTTTATCCTGGAAATGTACCGATTTGCCGATTCGCTTGCACAAATCAAAACAACTTTGCGACCTTCGCGTTTTGATTTAAGACAGCGCAGGAAGGCTTTCTTCCGCGTAAAAACCAGCAGCACATGGAATTTGTTTCGGAAAAAATTATTGATGCCGTCATTGAGGAGTTGGAAAACCTGGAGGAGGATCGTTATGAAGTTTTAATGGAAGAATTTGCTGAAGCGCAGCCTGTTCTGTTTGCTTGGTTGTTCAGCGAACATTTTGATCTGCTCACGGAAGATGAAAAAGGATACCTGCAATACCTTTCTTTGATTGCTTACCGTTCGATCGTGAGGGTGAACGGGCCGTGCGAAGCAGCTTCTGAGGATCAGATCGGGCAAGCGGAAGAGCGCAACTATGAATTACTGGAAACCAGCACGGCCAAAAAATTCCGCGATCGTTTGAATGTATTTTTTGAGAATACCAATCAGGAAGACCTCCTGGCCTTTGCCGAAGAGGCGGTGTTGGAAGACGAAGATGATCCGGAGTCGTTCGTAACCAAGGAAGGTCGGGAACTGATCTTTGTTGGAGTGAAAACGTTGGTGGATGTGTTGGAAAATTAATTCACCCCGCATTCCACTCCCAACACTTCCATAGCCGCCAAGAACTCATTACCCACATTCACTTTGCGGGCGCCGCTGGTGAACGATAATTTTTCCTTGTTTTGCCGGTCGATCAATTCCATTTTTAAGAGGTGCTTGCCTTTGTGCGCAGCGCAAAGTTTATCGATGCTTTCCAGTAATTCAGCGGTGAGGGTATCTACCATAATGCGCAAGGTGACGGAAGATGTTTTTTCTTCTCCAACGGTTTCCAGCAGCCGCACATTTTGCACCCTGAACTCAAATTCTTCTGAGTTGTAACGCTGTTTGTATTCTCCTTCCACATACAGGCTGGCGCCTTCTTCGAAGTATGATTTAAACTTGGCGTACGACTCGGAGAACATGGTGATTTCCAATGAGCCTGTGTAATCCTGAACGGTAAAACGCCCCCAGCCCGTGCCCTTTTGACTGATGCGGTGCTCTGCTTTCATCACAAATCCGGCAATATTCACCTTTCTGTTTTTGAAATTTTCAATCTTGTCGAGCGAAGTGGCAAAGTTTTCCCATTCGTACCGGAAATCGTCGAGCGGGTGGCCACTCAAATAAACGCCCACGACCTCTCTTTCTTTTTGTAATTTCAGGATCAAACCCCATTCCTGTACCTTGGGCGCCTGGGGTTCGGGGATGCTGACAGAGTCGGACAGATCACCGAATAAGGAATTGGCCGACATCACTTTATCTTCCTGGTACGAAGAACCGTAACGCAGCAGCCGTTCGAGGTAATTCACGTCTTTTTCAACTTCAGCAAAAAACACGGCGCGTGGAATGCCGTACCCATCAAAAGCGCCGGCGTATACCAGGCTTTCCAATACCCGTTTGTTGACCGTCCGCAGGTTGCATCTGCGCATAAAATCGAACACATCGCGGAAATGGCCGTTTTTCTGGCGTTCTTCGATCAGGGATTCGACCGCCGCTTCGCCGACGCCTTTCACAGCCCCCATGCCGTAGCGAATATCGCCTTTTTTATTCACGGAAAAGTTCACTTCTGATTCATTGACATCGGGTCCTTTCACCATCAGGCCCATGCGGCGACATTCTTCCAGGAAAAAGGTGGTTTTTTCAATATTCCCTTGTGAATGGGTAAGCACGGCTGCCATGTATTCCGATGGATAATGGGCTTTCAGGTAGGCCGTCTGATAGGCAACGAATGCATAACACGTGGAGTGGGATTTATTGAAGGCGTAGGAAGCAAACGCCTCCCAATCGGTCCAGATTTTCTCCAGTTTATCCGCAGGGTGCCCTTTTGCCACGGCGCCCTCGACAAATTGGCTTTTCATTTTATCCAGCACCGACTTTTGTTTTTTACCCATCGCTTTGCGGAGTACGTCGGCGTCGCCTTTCGAAAAATTGGCCAATTTTTGGGAAAGCAACATTATTTGCTCTTGATAAACACAAATTCCGAAAGTATCTTTCAAATATTCTTCCATTGCCGGAAGGTCATAGGTGATCGCTTCGCGTCCGTGTTTGCGTGCAATGAAGTTTGGGATGTATTCCAGCGGGCCGGGCCGGTACAGGGCGTTCATGGCGATCAGGTCGTCGAACTTATCTGGTTTGAGTTCCCGGAGATATTTCTGCATGCCCGCACTTTCGAACTGGAAGGTACCGTTGGTTTCGCCGCGCTGGTAGAGTTCGTATGTTTTCGGATCGTCGAGGGGGATATAATCGATGTCAATTTTTACACCGTGGTTTTGTTCGATGAGGCGCAGGGCATCCCGGATGATGGTCAGGGTTTTCAGGCCCAGGAAGTCCATTTTGATAACACCGGCTTCTTCGATGGTGCTGCCTTCGTATTGGGTTACGAGCAGGTCGGAGTCTTTGGCCGTGCAAACCGGAATAATTTCCGTGAGGTCTTTGGGGGCGATGATGATGCCTGCGGCGTGGATGCCGGTACCGCGTACGGATCCTTCCAGGATCAGCGCTTCTTTTAAAACCGTGCTTTCGAGCATATCGCCGGCGTCCATGTATTCGCGCAGGCGTTTGCAGTTTTCCAAATCTTCGGTAACCAATCCTTCTTTATCCGACAAAGATCCTTCGCCATTTAACGGGGCGGTGAGTACCCGTTTGAGGGAAATGCCCGGTTTTTCCGGCACCAGTTTGGCCAGGGCATTGGATTGATCGAGTGGCAAATCGAGCACGCGGGCCACGTCTTTGATCGACATTTTGGCCGCCATGGTGCCATAGGTAACGATTTGAGCTACCTGCTGTTTTCCGTACTTTTCAACCACATAATCGATGACCTTTTGACGGCCTTCGTCGTCAAAATCGGTATCGATATCGGGCATGGATTTCCGGTCGGGGTTCAGGAAACGTTCGAACAGCAATTGGTATTTGATCGGGTCGATGTTGGTAATACCGATGCAATAAGCTACGGCGCTGCCTGCTGCTGAGCCACGGCCGGGGCCCACGAACACGCCCAGGTCGCGACCTGCTTTGATAAAATCCGAAACGATGAGAAAGTACCCGGCAAATCCCATTGTTCTGACGGTATTCAGCTCAAAATTCAGCCGGTCTTCAATTTCGGGAGTAATTTCCTTGTACCGTTCTTTGGCGCCTTCGAAGGTGATGTGACGCAGGTAATCATCCTGGGTCATAAATTCCTTCGGAATGACGAAGTTCGGAAGCAGGATGTCTTGTTTTAATTTCAGGATTTCACATTTATCCACGATCTCCAGGGTATTGTCGAGGGCCTCAGGTACATCGTGAAACAAGGCGCCCATTTCGGCTTGTGTTTTGAAATAGAACTGGTCGTTCCAAAAGGCAAACCTTCCGCCTTTCATAACGGTGCCTTCATCTACAAAATCACGGATAGGGGGCGTGGCCTGTTTTTCACCGGTGTTGATACAAAGCAGGATGTCGTGTGCATTGGCGTCTTTCTGATCGATGTAATGGGAGTCGTTGGTACAAATGACTTTTACATTGTATTCTTTGGCCCATCGCAACAGCACTTCATTCACCTGATCCTGTTCCGCCATTTGGTGGCGCTGAATTTCGATGTAATAATCTTCACCGAACAGATCGAGCCACCATTCGAACTCTTTGCGTGCTTCCGCTTCACCTTTTTTCAAAATCGCCTGTGGAACCATCGCGCCGATACAACAAGAAGTAGCAATTAGCCCTTCATGGTATTGCAGGATCAACTCCTTATCGATACGCGGGTATTTTCCGTACAAGCCCTCCATGTAACCCATGGAGCACAATTTCACCAGGTTTTTGTAACCTTCCGGGTTTTTGGCGAGGAACAATTGATGAAAACGCCTGTCTTTGTCCTCTTTGGTAAATGTGCGGCGGTGGCGGTCGGTCACGACATAAAATTCGCACCCGACGATTGGCTTGACGCCTTCGTGTTTTGCCGCCTCTGCTACAAATTGAAACGCGCCGAACATGTTGCCGTGGTCGGTAATCGCCAGGGCTTTCATGCCATCTGCGGCGGCTTTTTTGAATAATCCGGGTATGGATGCGGCGCCGTCGAGCAAAGAAAACTGCGTATGGCAATGGAGATGTGCAAAGTTGGGCATGGTGGAAATTTTAATGGCAATTGCCGCTAGTGGCGCCAGGTAGGCGCGCAATTGCTCCGTAGGCCAAAGTTACAACTTCGCTGGAATTTTTAGGCTGAATGTTTCCCCGAAGCTCTAGCTTCGGGCGACAAAAACCAAGCGCTCAAGGTACCCCCGAAGCTAGAGCTTCGGGAGACAGAACTGCCCAACACACCCCCGAACCTCTAGCTTCGGGGGGACGAACGCTTCGGGGAGCGGACACTTGTGATTTAAGGGGCTGGAATTAAGGAAAAATGGTGATAGATATCTGGATTCAAATAAGTAAACCTCCAGTCTTCCCACTTTTTTACAAAATTAGCTTTCACAGGGTTATGCAGAATATATTTTGTTATTCTAAGAAAAGCATCTGTATTCCGCACTATATGATCATAACTCTCAAGCTCCCAAAAAGGGCCAGTCCTTTTTAAAACCTGGTTCGCCTTTCTTGCGCTAAATGATTTTATACTCTGCAATACCCTGAATAAAACTGGTGCACCTGGTTCCAACGTGATTAATAAATGAACATGGTTTGGCATGATGCAGACCGCCCATACCTTATACCATTTCGGTGATCGTATTAAAATTTCAGCCATCAAGATTTTAGCAATTTCCGGCATTTTGAGCCAATAAGGCGCGTTAGGGTTTTGGTCCAAAAATTCGTCTTGTTTCACGAATAGCCTTTTTTTCTCTTTCTCCAGATATTGACTTTTAATAGCCGGATATAAAAAGGGGGCATTCAAAATTTTCGTTTGAAGGCGCAAAAAGTTACTTTCAATGGATTTGATTACCGACTTTGGAATTGAACCATTCAACCTGAATGTAATGAAAAAGGTAGCTTCTGCAGGCTGCCAATGCGGTAGTTTCCGACGATAAAAATGAGCGTGCATAAAAAGGTGTTTTTGATGAATGATATTCAAAGTTAACACCTTTCACGCACAAAATCAACCCCTACTCCAATACCACTTTACGCACCACTATACCTTGCTCGGTGGCGACCGTCAACCAATATACGCCGCCAGGCCACGCACTTAAATCAATGGTTTCCATCGATGTCGCTTCCGCCATTCGGCGCAGAACCAACTTGCCGGTGGCATCCGTTACCTGCACTTCTTTGATTGTTTCTCCATCTTCTACTTCCACCGTGAATTGCCCCCTCGACGGCGATGGAAATACATTAATTTGCACTTGCACAGCGATTTCCGGCGCTGCAGATACACTGAAATTCGAAAGTTCCACGCAGAAAAAATCGCCGCCACCTCCAACAGGAGTTAAAGCGCCCAGCTTGATGTGTGTGATGCCTCCACGGCCCGTCTCATAAAACCAACCCCGAGCCAATCCGTTTAACTCGGCGGCGGAAAAGGCGCGAGGCAACGAAGTTGTTTGTCCGGCATGCGTCAGCGCCACATTGGCCGGCAAATAACCAAAGTGAACCACCAGTTTGTAATCGCGGGAGTTCAACTGCCCCTCATACGGCGAGCCCTGTGGCTGCCCGGCGCAAATACCAACGGGTTCAGCAAAGCCTGTTTGCGGCCCTGAAGCACTGATCCGCATGGTTTGCCCGGCGCCCTCGTGGAATGCTTTCGAATACCCGTCATCTTCATACAAATCGAACTTGCTTTCCCCTTTTGGCCAAACATGTACGGTAAGGGTATCCATCAACCGCTGGCCGTCGAATTGTTGCAATGGATATTCCGGAATAATGGCTCCTGCGCGCGCAAAAACAGGGATTTTACTGAGCGGCGCACTGAAGTTGTTCAACCAAGTCGGCCCTTCAAATACCGCTCCATCGTACCAATCAAACCATTTTCCGGCCGGCAAATAAATGCTGTCGCGTTTTAACGGCGTTGACAATACGGGGGCTACCAACAACCATTCCCCCGACATAAATTGATATTGGGTTTTAGCGCTTTGGCAAATCGGATCGTCGGGAAATTCAAGCACCATCCCCCGGGCAACCGGAACTCCCGAAAGGTTAGCCTCCCTGCAGTAGGAATACAGGTACGGAGTTAAGCGCATCTTGCGCTCCAGCGACAACCGATTGGCGATCGTATAATTGCCGCCATGCACCCACGGCTGTTTACCCAACGACGCCCATCCCGAAATGGTCATCATAGCCGGTGTGAAACATTTCCACTGCAAATCGCGTGTATAACTCATGGCCGAACCGCCGAAAATACCGTCGATATCGCCCGTGGAACAGTTAAAGCCCGATAAACCCGCACCGATCACTGTCGGAATGTGCATTTTCAGGTTGTTAAAATTGCCCGATTGATCGCCCGACCAAACCGTGGCAAATCTTTGAGTGCCGGCCCATCCTGCTACCGTCCAGATGTAGCCACGGCGGTTGCTGTTTTGTTCAATGCCGTTCCAGGCGTTCAAGCCCGATTCGAAGGCCGAACGATAACCGGGGCCTACCAGGGCCACATCGAGTTTATACACCCCAACTCCCGCCTGGCCTACTTCGTAGGACGCCGCCGAGGTGCCGTCTTCGGTCCATAACCCCAGTCGGAAGCCAATATGCTGCAACGAATCGCGCATGGTTTCCAGGTTCTCATACCCGCAGGAATAACCGTCGTTGGGCAGCATCCAGCCGCCGGGCATGTTGAATTGCCGGTATTTTTTGGCAATATTGGTGAACCCGTCGAGGGTAGTGCCGGTATCATTGTAGCAATCGGCGTCGCCAAACTCCAGGCCCCATCTGGGTATCATAAATGGCCGCCCGGTGATGTAGGTATACCCTTCCAATACTGATTTCATATCGCCTCCAAAAAAGTAAAACGCATCAAAATCGCTGCCTTTGTGTGATAAAAGCAGTTGACCACTCGCTATATCGTAGGAGCCAGTTTCAAAGGTGTTTCTAAAAAAACCATAACCTTTTCCCGACATCAGAAACGGCGCCGGATTAGGAATCGAACCAATGCCCCAATTGTTGGAATAATCGTTTTCGATGCGCAGAATTTTGTCGCGGTGCGCGAAATATCCGTTTTGCATGCCTCCTCCGTAAAAATACTCGTCGGGCGCGGTAGCAATGATCTGACGGGCATTTTGGCCGTAAGAAATCGGCTGATTTTCTTCCCAGATCAGCGCGCTTCCGTCGGCTTTCCAAACACTCAAGCGAAATGGATTTCGAAATACCCTCAAGGCAATTTTTTCAGTGGTAAATTGCCAATAATCCGGGTTGGATTCATCCGTTTGTATCGATACATCACTTTCCGGAAGGGCCTGTTCAAGTAACAGCCCGCTGGTAGGATTCGTGTAATTGCCGGTAGCTGCCAACCACAGGCGGAACAGATCGGGGCGGTAAAAAAGGATGGCGACCCTGGTAACCCCCAGGTCGAATTCCAGGGTGTTTCCATTTACTTGAAACCCATATGCTGCGCCTAAGGAGATTTGTTGCTTGCCAGAAATGGCCGTCAGCGTATCATTGCCGAAAAATTGCTCTCCGGATAAACTCGAAAATATCCGGAATGAATGAATATCGGAATTGGTTAGATCGCGCAACGGAAAACGAACATCCCGCACGCCGTTGGGTGCAATGGGTTGGGTAGAAGCGACAACGGTTTGGGTTACCGGAGCGCCGCCGTCGAGGAGATAGGTTACGTCAAAATCCTCGTTGATGGTGCTGGAGCCGACATTGGCCAGCCTGACATTGACTGAATCGGCGGTAGTAAACGCGGTCACAAATCGCGCAGGTTTCATCAATGCCGTCACCTCCAAATCTTTGGCAAACACCGGTTGCCAGCTTGCCCCGTGAATGACGCCCGTCAAACCGCCAATGACGTCCTGGGTAGTATCACCTGCGCCTTCATCCAGCGGGAAATAGTGTTTCAATGCTGCATAATTCGGATGAACTGGGGTAACCGGCATGTTCATATGCTGCGCCAACACCTGGGCGCTCAAAGCTGCCCCCCAGATACGTACTTCGTCTACCTTGGCCAACAATGCTCCGGCTCCGAACAGGTCTACACCGATTTTACCCATTGGCATGTTTATCGTTCCGGTGATGGAGCCTTTTTGTAAGCCGTTGATGAACAGGGTCATCGTAGTTCCGTTGTTCACCACCGCCAGGTGTTGCCAGGCGCCCACGAGCGCCGAATAGTTGTATTGCCAATCGGCTACCCCGCCCTTGGTGATGCCTACCTTACCGTTGTTAATGTATTGCTCCAAACGAATGCCCGTGGTGCCGTCGGTACTGGTCATCAGATGCGAATAGGGCTGTACTCCGCTTCGTTGCACCCAACATTCAAACGTCCAGGGTGGCGGAAAATCAACGCCTCCCACCAGTTCGACATAATCGTTGTAACCATCAAACGAAAGGCGCGATTGAGCGAAAGGCTGGTTCAGAAAAACCACAAAAGCCGCAGCGCACAGCCAAACTCGGAACTGGATGCTTGATACAGGTAGCACCGGCTTTAGCCGGTCCAGTAAAGTGGCCTTCAGGCCGCTTTTGCCAAGGAAAAAGATGTTCTGGATGCTTGATACTGGTAGCATATGCACGATTGCGGGGTGTTTTATAACCATACAAGGAACTCCCGCATTTGAATGCAATGCTAATCAATATTCATCAACTACGACGAGCGAAACGCAATTTCGTGATACTCTTTTTGATGTTGCCCCAGGAACAAACGAATGTACATGCGAAGCAAACTTAACTCCAGAAATAATATATTGATGGCAAGTAGCCCGACCAGCAACCATTGATCTGCATGCACATGGGTAAACACGAGATCAACACCAATAAAAGTCGGTGAAATGGGAAACCCGGAAACACCCAGGCAACAGAGCAAAAAGGCCATAGCAAGCTTCCGGTGTTCATACACATGGCCATGAAAACGATGTAAATCAAGCGAACCTTCACGGCGTTTCAATTCAAACAAGCACCAATAACCAAGGATCGACGCCAGCGTGGAACCGCCTAAATAATACACTAATTGCAGGGCATCCAAAGTGCTGTTTAATAAAATAGCTACCGTGACGAACCACTGACTGGTTACGGCATGTACCCACACGCTTTGCGCATCATCGCGCTCTGCCAGCGCAAACAAAACTTGCAACAAACCCATGGCAGCGAAAAAACAGGTTGCCGGAAACAAATAGGCGAGCGGGAGGTGTGATTTGTTGAAAATTGCCAAGACGCCAATCAATAGCAATACACCACCTATCACAAAACCCATTCTTCCACGCAGAAAAAACAAAACCCGGCCCATTTGTTTGAACGGCGACCATAAATACCGGAACAAGGCGGCATCGAGGTTCCATTCCTTGATATTGAGCACATACAGGGCTTGTTTCAAACGCGCGTAAAACCCGTTTGAATGCAGTTTTGGGCCAGGATTGAAGTTGAAAAACATGTCGTGGATCAGGTAATTAAGTACCGAAGGAGAAACAAGCAACTGATAGGTTCTTAAAAAAGCATTTCCCACAAAATGTACCAGGGCCAGGGTGTGCCACCCCAAAGCAACCTCCAAAAACATCAGTCCGATTTGACTCACCGAAGCATACGCAATTTGAGTCTTAACTGTCGATTGCACCCGTGCGATGCCAGTGGCTACTAAACTTGTCAGCACACCAAATGCAATTACCAGCCCCTTCATCCAAACTTCATGTTCCCAAAAAGGATAGGTACGCAAGAGAAAAAACACACCGATGTGTACCGATAACGCGCCATAAAAAACCGAACTGGAAGTAGTTGGCCCTTCCATAGCGCGCGGCAGCCAGGTGGAAAAAGGGAATTGAGCCGATTTGATGGCTGCCGCAAGGATAATCGCCAGTCCCACAAACCAAAAAGCCATCGAATGGGTTTCCAAAAGGGCTTGCAAAGCAACTTTGTCCGACCATGCATCGAAGGTAATATTTCTATGCCAAAGATGGTGGTTCATCCACATGGCCAGGATGAGGCAAATGTCGCCAAGACGGTAAAACGAAAGCACCTTGAGCGCGTTCCTTACAGGCAAATAACGATCTCTGTAAAAGGCGATCAATAAAAACGAAGTGATT
>JAEUUR010000609.1 GCA_016787465.1 Saprospiraceae bacterium
AAGGGAGAAGCTGTACCGATATCCAGCAGGCCAAACATTTGACCGTTTGTATATCCGCTTACCAAATCGGAAATTGGCCCGCATCCGCCTCCGAATTGATCGCATGCAGGTACGACATCAGGAACATTATCGATCAAATCATGGTAGAAGCCGATTGGAATATGATCCATTCGTTCATTTCTTATTTCTTCTTCCCTGTCGAGGAATGCCGTAGTTGACCCACCATATGTTCGATGCGCAAAATTCAACCCGATATGTTCAGCCCAGGATTCAGCCAACGCAATAATATCAGCATTCAAGCTGGTTGATGAACCGTGTCCATTGTTTCCGGCAAAAATTTCAGCCCACAGTAAGGTTTCCCAAAAATAGGAGCCTGCCTTGGTGAAATGCGAAGCATGCCCCAGTTCATGATATGCCAACCACTTTAGATCTTGAGACGGCCCTATATTAATTCCTACATGGACATCCGGCAGATAAGCCAACAATGCAGCATAACCAATCAACGCGATTAGTGGGCCAAATGGCCCTACAACAATTGTAAGCATACTCAAGCCTAAGAATATTGGCTCTGCTAAACTATGTTGGGCGTTCATTAGTGTATAACCAAATGCAGAATTGTTTCCCACAAAAATATCCAATTCATTCGGCGGCGCGTTGAAACCGTCGCTCGCGGAATAATCGTAAAACTCATGCAAGGAATTGGTTACTGTTGCGGCGCCCCAATACAGGTGCGCGCTGGAGCCGCGCTCGCCCCACATGCCGTAATTCACCTCAATATTATTGAACCTTGGCCCTCCAATTTTCCCAACGTAATCTTTCACAGCAAATGCCCATTCCCATGCTGCGTCAAACGCTTTTCTGGTACCTCGCACCTTCACCCTCGAAGATTTGAATTTTACCCACATCCATGCCTTTCCGTAATATCGGTCATTAATTTTGAAACAACCCTGATCATCTGTCCATACTTCGTCTTCCGTAAACCAATTGTCTTTTAGAATCACCTTAACCCTTCTAACGCCTTCAAAAACATTTTTGCGGTTATCCCAAACCTTGATGCATCCTCCGGGTTTTCTTTGATCTGCATACACCTCGCAACCGCAAGCATTGAGCTCGAATTCAGGGTCGCCTGCGCCGCCACCACCTCCTCCACCTCCTCCGCCACCGCCGCCACCACCGCCTGGGTCGCCCGTATTCCCCGGTATGATATACCCTTCGATGTCTGGGTTGTAACCGGCAAGCTCCAACGCACGTCTGATCAACGCTTCATCGGAAGAGAGTAAATGCAAATTTGCCAGAAGTTGATAAGGAACTGCCGGAAGAGGCTGATTGGGTTTCACTACTGCATAAAACGGTGTGAATTGGGTCGGTGGAGTTCCGTTTTCCCAATATATGTCGCCCATTTCGATCACTTCCCGGTCCAACGGATATTCATATAAGTTCAGGTTGGTTTTAGCCAACAAGATTATCTGCTCGTGGCTGGCCGGGGTAAACTTAATATACAAGTGTGTTGTGGGTAAGGAAACGATGTCGGGCGAATACAGTTCGTTGTAGGCAGCCGTAAAGTTTTCTACGGTGTACGGGTTTGTTCGGACATTCCCTAAAATGGTACGTTTGCCGATAGTATCTTCACCTACACCGTCGCCGCTTGTAAAAATATGATCTAATTCCGACCTTTCTAATACCTCCATGCGACGCCTGTTTTGATCATTGTCGAAAGCGTCTTTTTTACAAGCAAACGGAATTATTAGAAAGAAACCTAGTAAATACCAATAAAACCTGGCAATGCTGGATGCTGGATGCTGGATGCGTGATTTCATACGAAAAAAGATTATAAGTTATTGGATTACACAAAGCTATGTAATTATTTTGAAAAAGCAAACAATTCAATACAATAATCCACACTTAACATCGAATTCAATATTATAAATAAATTAATTTCAAATTTATAATATTAAAACTGCACCTTAAAAACAAAAATCCCGAACCTTTTCACAAGAAAAGATTCGGGATAAGGTATGGTACAGAAACCGGGGAAAGATTAGAGCGCAACCAATTTGAAAGCGGTAACGGTCAGGTCTTTGTCCAGGCTTTTCAGATATTGATCAACGGTTTGGTCGCCGTTTTTAACAAACTTCTGGCTCAGGAGGGTGCTTTCCTGGAAGAATTTGTTCAAGCGGCCAAGAGCGATCTTTTCGAGCATATCTTCGGCTTTGCCTTCGTTGCGGGCGAGTTCTTTGCCCACTTCGATTTCGCGTGCGATAATTTCCGGATCTACGTCGTCTTTGCTGACTGAGATCGGCATCATAGCGGCAATCTGCATAGCCACATCGCGGCCTGCCTGCTCGAATTGGTTTTCGTTTTTATTCAGAGCAACCAATACCGAACGTTTGTTGTTGGAGTGGTTGTAAGTGAGCAATTGAGCGCCGGTAAGCGGTTCGTAGCGGCTGAGTTCCACTTTTTCGCCGATGATACCGTTTTGTTCAGCTACTTTTTCGCCGATCGTTACGTTACCTTCATAGGTCAGTGCCAACAGAGCTTCGAGGTTAGCCGGGAAGTTTTCCAGCGCCATGTCGGCAATTTTATTGGCCAGGTTGATGAAGTTTTCGTTGCGGGCAACGAAGTCGGTTTCGCAGTTCAAGGCTACCACGACGCCGCGCGTTTGGTTGGCGTTGGTTTTTGCTACTACAACACCTTCTTTTGCTTCGCGATCTTCGCGTTTGGCAGCTTTTGCAATACCTTTTTTACGGAGCCAGTCTTGAGCCTCCTGAAAATCGCCTCCGTTTTCTTCGAGGGCTTTTTTGCAATCCATCATACCTGCATCGGTCATTTCGCGCAGTTTCTGGATATCAGCAGTAGTTGCTTTATACATGATGTATATAGAATTTGCAGTTCAAAAAATAAGTGGGCCCTTGTGCGGGGCTGGCAGGGCTGACCAGATTTTTTTTTAGATCTGAACAGATCGAACCCGTGATGTGGATTATTCCTGGGTAGCGGCAGCTTCTTCGCCTTTCATGCTTTTACGCTCTTCGAGGCCTTCGTTGATGGCTGAAACGAGGTAATTTACGATGAAAGAGATTGCTTTTGAAGCATCGTCGTTGCTAGGCACCGGGAAGTCAACCAGTGTAGGATCGGAGTTGGTATCAACCATACCGAACGTTTTGATACCGAGCTTTTTGGCTTCGGCCAACGCCAGGTGTTCGTGGTGGATATCAACGATGAACACTGCAGAAGGCAGACGGTTCAGCTGTTCGATACCGCCGAGGTGTTTCACCATTTTGGTATGTTCGCGAGCGAGCGAGTTGCGTTCTTTTTTAGTGATGCTGGTCAGCGTAGTATCGGCAAGCATTCTTTCGATGCTTTGCATTTTCTTCACCGATTTGCGGATCGTGGCGAAGTTTGTCATCATACCACCCAACCAACGTTCGGTTACAAAAGGCATTTGAACGCTTTCGGCAGCTTTTTGAACGATTTCGCGGGCTTGTTTTTTCGTTGCAACGAACATGATCTTTTTACCGCCTTTTGCCAGGGTTTTCATGGCAAGCGCAGAGCGTTCGAGGCACTCGGCCGTGCGGTTAAGGTCGATGATGTGGATCCCTTTGTGCTCCATGAAAATGTACGGAGTCATCTTCGGGTTCCATTTTTTGCGGAGGTGGCCAAAGTGGCAACCAGCGTCGAGTAATTCTTTATAGGTAGGCTTTTGCATTGTCAAAAGCGAAATTTAAAGTGTGAAAATGGGTTGAACCGGGCGGTTTAGCGTTTGGAGAACTGGAAGCGTTTGCGCGCTTTTGGTTTACCGTATTTCTTACGTTCTACGGCACG
>JAEUUR010000041.1 GCA_016787465.1 Saprospiraceae bacterium
AAACACAAAAACACTAAAACACAAAAACACTAAAACACAAAAACACTAAAACTCCCATTCACTCATTAACCCGACCATCTTTCAGGTTGAGGATACGGTTGCCGTATTGGGCATTTTCATCTGAATGCGTGACCTGAATGATGGTGACGCCGTCTTCCTGGTTCAGTTTTTTGAAAATATCCATGATTTCGCGGGCTTGCTGGCTTTGCAGGTTCCCGGTTGGTTCATCGGCCAGGATCAGTTTGGGCCTGCCGATGAGGGCGCGGGCGATACCGACGAGTTGCTGTTGTCCGCCGGAAAGTTGGTTGGGGAACAGGTCTTTTTTGGCCACGATATTAAAACGATCGAGTATATCAGCGATCCGGCTTTTGCGTTCCGAAGAAGGTACTTTTTTGTAAATCAGCGGCGTTTCGAGGTTTTCGTAAACCGTCAGGTCGTCGATGAGGTGGTAGGCCTGGAACACGAAGCCGATATATTCGCGGTACATTTCTGTGCGGCGGCGTTCGTTGAATTTATGAACGGCTTCTCCCAAAAACCAATATTCTCCGGCGGTCGGTTCTTCCAACATGCCCAAAATATTGAGCAGGGTACTTTTCCCGGCGCCTGAAGGCCCCATGATGCTCACAAATTCTCCCTCCTGTATTTGGCTGGTTACATAGCGCAACACATAGGTTTTGAGCGATCCGCTTTGATAATATCTTTCAATGTCTTTTAGTTCAATCATGGTTCGGCTAACCGCTTATTGGTTGGAATGTTGAAAAAGTTGCCTTTGCCCGCCGGTGGAATCCTGATAAAAAATGACAACAGCATAAGGTTAGATAAATGGTTTCCCGGCGGGCGAATCGGCGAATATCTTTGGAATCACACTGTTGAGGCGCTTCCGTGTTTATATGTGGAAATTTTCCGTTACAACTTTACCATCGAACAAATTGACGATGCGATGCGCAAAGCCGGCATCGTGCGGCGAGTGCGTAACCATTATGATGGTGGCGCCTTCGCGATTAAGTTGGGATAACAAATTCATCACTTCAAGGCCATTCGCGGAGTCAAGGTTACCGGTCGGTTCATCGGCCAGAATCACTTTCGGCTGTGCAATCACTGCACGGGCAATGGCAACGCGTTGTTGCTGACCGCCTGACAGTTGTTGTGGGAAGTGATTGCGCCGGTGCATGATATTCATCCGTTCCAGGGCCGCTTCCACTTTTTTCTTCCGGTCGGAGGCCGGTGTTTTCAGATACAGGAGCGGCAGTTCCACATTTTCATAGACAGTTAATTCATCGATCAGGTTGAACGACTGGAACACGAAACCGATATTTCCTTTTCGAAGGTTCGCTCGTTGGCGTTCGTTCATTTTGGACACTTCATGGTCGTAGAAAAAATACTGACCATCGGAAGGGTTGTCCAACAAACCCAGGATGTTCAACAATGTAGACTTGCCGCAGCCGGAAGGCCCCATGATGGCAACAAATTCGCCGCCATTGATCTGCATGTCGATTCCGTTGAGGGCGGTGGTTTCAACCTCTTCGGTCGTAAAGATTTTCTGTAAATTGACTGTTTTTATCATGGTGTATGATTATTGCAAGTTTAAGACGTCTTTCTCGTCAAAGTTATCGTAAGAACTGGTGATGACGGATTCTCCAGCCTGGAGGCCATCGAGTACTTCATAGAATTGCGGATTTTTACGTCCGAGGGAAATGTTTCGTTTCACAGCTTTGTTGTTGCCCTCGTTGAGTACATAAACCCAGTTGCCGCCGGTTGAAGAAAAGAAGCCACCTGAGGCCAGCAAAGTCGCCTCTGCCGGTTTCCCGAGTTGCAGACGCACAGGTACCGATTGCCCGCGGCGAATACCGGCAGGAACTGCCGCCGCAAAACTCATATCCACTTCAAAACGGCCATTTCTCACCTCAGGATATACTTTATACACCACCAGTTTGTGCGACGAGCCGCTGAATTCAAAAGACCCTTCCAGGCCGGGAAAGATGCGAGAAATATAGTGTTCATCTACCTCCACCCGCATTTTAAATCCATTCACATCGTCAATTTGGCCAATGTTCTGGCCGGCTGTGATACTTTGCCCGATTTCCACATCCACGCGGGAAAGCAACCCGCCTACGGGCGCACGCACGGAAAGGTTCGCCAGGTTTTCCTTCATCATTGTCAGGTTCAACTTCGTACGATCAAGTGTGCCTTCCAATTGTTTGATTTGCGTGAGACTGTTTTCTTCCTGAAACTTCTGATTCTCTATTTCAATTTCGCGCTGCTGCACCAGGCGTTCGTAAGTGATACGTGTCCGGTTAAATTCCTGGGCGCTCACCACTTTATCTGCATATAGTTTGGCATTGCGGTCATGATCGTCTTTCGCCTGCTGGATTTGATATTCCAATTCCGATAAGGTTTTTTTCAAGGTGAACTTATCCTGTCTCAAACGCAGGCGGGTATTTTCCAGGTTGTTGATCAGGTCGTACATTTCTGTTTCACGGTTCACGTAGTCGAGCATCAGGCGTTGATTCTCCAGTTTAAGGATTAAATCTCCCTTTTTTACACTTGCGCCGCCATCGAGTACCTTTTCGGCCACATAACCTCCTTCCACCGCATCAAGTTGATAGGTCCTTAATGGTTGCACCACGCCTGTTACAACTATAAACTCATCAAAGACGCCGCGTTCTACTTTGCTGACTGTGATTTTGTCGCGCTGAACGTTCAAGGTGCTTTGGCTGCCATTCAATATAGTGCGAACAGCAAATATTAAAAAAGCAACAATACCAATGCCGAGGGCAATGCGCTGTGGGGTGAATCTTTTTTTCTTTATCGGTCGGTCCACGAGTTTGTTGTTAGATGGTTGTTGATTGTTGTTCGTTGTATGTTTAATGGTAAATGAGAACAGTGTGCCAATTTTATAACAAATTGATTATCAAATTTTTAACAAACAAATATCGATTGGTTTTTCGTTCGTGGGCGTACGGAAGTGTACGAAAACGGACAGTTGGGAATTCAATATTTGTTGTTGCGTGGCCGGACTTTAATTTTCCCGCTTCGGAAGACAATTTGCCCAATTCGGGCCATCACAAAACATTAACCATCACTTTAACCCGTTATTTGAAACTTTAATATTTTTCCTAACGTTAATCTGATCACAGATTTTTTGGATTTAAGGATTTCACAGATGGATTCACTTGATTTACGAGGATTTTTTCCATCATGAAATGATCTAACGCCAAAATCAGAAGGTACAAAATCTCACTGATAACAGGGAAAACTCCCCCTCAGTAGTGGAATTAAAAAATCCCTGATTTTGGGCTTTTAAACAGCAGAACACAGCGATGACCTTTACCCTGAAAAAAACAGGCGGGCCTTCAACGGGCTCGTTGCACCCAAATACTCACCCTCCAATCGCTTGTTCTTATGAAAAAGCAAAGTATCATGATGGCCATTTTATTGATGTGCCATTCTTTTCAAGGCTTCTCCCAAAGCCCAATCAGATCGAAAACGAAATCCGATTTTTCGGGCTATTTTAACAAATCAGCCTCTTCTACCTCCTACAGCTACAGCCAGGAAACCGATTTCTCTCCGCGGCCTTCCAATGGAGCTGTTCAAATTTATGCCGTGGTTGTCGGCGTGGGCGATTATGCGCGGATGCCCCAACTGGCCTACCCGGCTTCCGACGCCCAGCGGTTTTACAGCCACTTGCTCAGCCCCAAAGGCGGCTCTATTCCCAAAAATCACATTCGCTTGCTGATCGACGATGAGGCGACGAAAACCAACGTACTGGCGGCCCTCAAACAAATTGCACGCAAAGCCGATGGCAACGACGTGATCCTGTTTTATTTCAGCGGCCACGGACTCGACGGCGCTTTTCTGCCCATCGATTTTGACGGCTACGGTACCCGCCTGGAACATACTCAAATTGTGCGAACACTGGAAACCAGCCG
>JAEUUR010000128.1 GCA_016787465.1 Saprospiraceae bacterium
GGCAGCCAATACTTACGCATTTGTGCCTCTCCCATCATTTCCCAGGGGTGGATGAAAACGGCCATGTCCAGCGCCTGACATGCTTCGAAAATCGGATAAAAACGAGCTTCGCTGAGGTTCTCCTGGTTTACATTCGAGCCTACCTGAACTCCCGGGAAGCCCAGGTCTTTTAAGCGTTGAAGCTCTTGAATAGCCAAATCGGTATCCTGCATTGGAATGGTACCCAACGCCAGGTAGTGCTCCGGATAATCATCCACAATGCCCGCCAGGTGGTCGTTTAAAAACCTGGATAGTTCCAGGCAATCGGCAGGTTTGGCCCAATATGAAAACATGACCGGAATAGTGCACACCACTTGAACCGGTGTTCGGAATAAGGCATATTCTTTAATGCGAATGTCAGGATCCCAACAGTTTTTTCCTATTTCCCTGAAAAACGCATTCCCTTTCATCATGTTCGCAAAACCATCGCGTTCATGCACCAAATGAATAAAATCGCCATACCCGAACTTGTCAGCGAAATTAGGCAGTCGCTCGGGCAGGATATGGGTGTGCATGTCAATTTTCTGCATCATCAGTGTACGATTTTGCCGCTTAATGAACCGGTTTCAGAAGTGAGTTTCCAAAAATATACGCCTGGTTTTTGATTTTGAAACGGCGCTCTGACGGATTCCCTTCCAATGCCTGTCCACGATTTATGAAATATCAGTTGCCCGCTTGCATTCCAAATGTCAAGGTCGCTTTTCCCCGACAAGTTTTCTATAGCAAAAACGGCCTCCGAGCCTACCGGATTGGGTGCAATAGCCACTATTGGCGTAGGCTGATCTGCGGCGTTAAAACCAACCATTGCCAGGGCTCTGTTGACGGCAGCCAATGCATCCACTCCGCCATAACCAAACGTGTTGTTGGGTACCGCAGATCCATCTATTTGGCCACAATCGATTGTATCAGACAGCGGGTAAGCGGTGAGTTCCATGATGGTTTCAAGGATTTCAACTTCTCCGGCCAAATCGGGTCTTGCAGAAAGAATTAAGGCTGCAACGCCTGCTACGTGCGGGCCTGCCATACTGGTTCCGTTGGCATCACGATACCCGCCGTTTAAGTCGGCTGACCTGACCTGTACTCCCGGCGCCGAAATATTTGGTTTTTGGCGGTCGCTGCCGTCGATAATCACCGGCCCTCGACTGCTGAAATCAGCAATTCCATCGTCGCTCCGGAGTGCCCCGACGCTAAAACTTTCTTCAAAATAGGCGGGAGGGCCATACGTTGTAGCGCAATTTGGACCAAAATTACCATTGCTGACAACCACCAGAACGCCAGATAGTTTCAGGTTAATTACAGCTTCATGAAGAAGTTCATGAACCGTTAAATCGGTACAACCTTCCACATAATCGCAGTACCAGGAATTGTTGATAATGTGTGGAGCCAGGTTTGGATCAGCATTTTGTCCACCCAGATCAGTTGGCGCTAAAAACCACTGAAAGCATTCCAGGTAAGTGGATGGGCGGCCCCAACCACGTTCCATATTTCTGCAACCTACCCACTTGGCGCCGGGGGCCACGCCAATTTGATTTCCCAGGCCGTCGTCGCCGGTCATCGTCCCCATGGTATGTGTGCCGTGAAAATGATCGGCACAGGGCTCTGGTGCATCGAATCCGCAAGGATTAACGCCCGGATTTCCGCTTGTATCGTAGTTCAACGGACTAAATTCATGGATGGCATCGTGCCAGTGATACGCGTGGTTCGCCGACGAATCTACGGCATTCCAACCCCTGTAACTGGGTTTGATAGCAGGATGCGTCCACTCATAACCGGTATCGGCGCCTCCGATGGTGATACCCTGGCCTGAGTAACCCAGGTTCCACACTTCAGGCGCATGTACCCGCGCGACACCCCATTCAATGCCGTTCCGGTCGGTTGGGCTGGAATTGGGTTGTAGGATATCACTGTTGAAATAAATCCAGGGGTCGGCAGAAATGTAGGCGACTTCAGGAAGTTCGGCGAGCTTTTGAGTCAGCGTTGTATTTGCTTGCGAAACCGCCAGGGCATTTGCGATAAATAACGTATTCCCCTTGGCGCCGAATTCAGATAAAATTTGCCAGGCGCGCGCTTGTGTGGTCAAAGCATGGTGTTGAAGTTGTTCGAATACGAAGTGC
>JAEUUR010000139.1 GCA_016787465.1 Saprospiraceae bacterium
GAGGCTGTCTAAAGTTTTTTCAACGGCTGCCTTTTAAGTCTTTTGGGTTCCGACTGCGTTAAATTTTTCGCCGTAGCTTCCGGCTATGGCTGCAAAATTTGCCTTGTCTCACCACAAAATCCTTTATAAGCCAATCCGTCAAAAAACTTTAGACAGCCTCAATATCAGGATCGTTTATCAGCCTGTTCCGGATCGACATATCCTTGCAGGCGTTCGAAAAACAATTCAAAAGCAGCAATTCCTTCCGGTGTGATTTTGCAAACGGTGAGCGGGTAATTCTGTTTGAATGATTTTTCAACTGTGACATAACCCGCCTCCTGCAATTTAGAAATTTGAACACTCAGGTTACCCGCGGTAGCCTGAGTTTTTTCTTTGAGGGTGTTAAATTCCGCTTCCCGGGTTACCACCAGAAACGACATCACCGCTAATCGCAACTGCGACAACAACAAAGGATCAAGCTCCTGGAACATGTTTTCGTGCTTGATGGTTTAACAAATAGCCAGGCACCAAATATCCCAATACTGCGGTAAATCCCTGAACCAACAAATGGTGCTCAACCGGCAAAAACATACACCACAAACAACCGGCCCAAATAACTGCCGCTCCAATGATCAACGCCGTGAAACGCAACAAAATGCCCGACATAAAGGTGGCCATACCGGTAATCGCCAGAATAAACGGAACAGGCGATACGTTTTTCATCACTGCGGATGGGATGATCAACAACATGGAAATACCAAAGCCGAGCCATACAAACCCATACCAATCCCGCACGACATTCTGATTCTTCACCTTTTTGCTTAGCCTCCACTCGCGAATCATTGACACCGGCACCCCTACCACCGCCATGATCATCCAAGCTTTTGCATGATCTGGATGGCGAGCAACCGTCCATAAATACCAGTCGGCAAAACTGGCGATCGCTACCAGCCAGCCCCACAGTAGAAAGTGAAAGCCGTCTTCCCGAAATCCGTTTTTGGCAATATCGATGGTTTCACGAATGACACGCAGGCTTTCTTGGGCACTCAATTGGGTTTCTTTGTTTTCCATTGTCTGATTTTTGAATCTTTTAAAGTGACCCAAACATACAAACAAGTTTACAATATAAACTAGGTTTATTGATAAACTAATTTCTTTCTTCGACGAACCCGCGATTTGCATACACTTCAATCTTTGCGAAACCAACTGGAATAGAACACATAATTGTTTGCGATCCGTTCAATTTGTCCTTTGAACAATTCCGGGGTAAGCTCTTTAACCCTTTTAGCCGGCACACCTGCATAGACGCCTCCGGAGTGACAAACCATGTTTTCCAATACAACCGCTCCTGCCGCGATCAGGCAATTTTCTTCCACCACCGCCTGATCCATCACGATGGCGCCCATACCGATCAGTACGTTATCGTGCAGCGTACAACCATGCACGAGCGCGCGGTGCCCGATACTCACGTTGTTGCCAATGGTCGTACCACATTTTTGGTAAGTGCCGTGTAAAATAGCGCCGTCCTGGATATTGACCTTGTTGCCCATCCGGATGAAGTTTACATCGCCACGTACAACGGCCTGGAACCAGACGGAGCAATCGTCGCCCATTACAACGTCGCCAATAATGGTGGCATTTTCAGCCAAAAAACAACGTTCTCCAAATTGAGGATGAATGTCGCGGCAAGGAATAATTAAAGACATATTTGAATTGGTTCGATTATTCGATTTTTCGATTGGTTCGATTATTTGACTATCCGCATATTGTACAGAAAGTTGTTTGTTTCAGTATTGGATGCCAAATCAGCCCCATCGGGGCGGCCCCGTTTATAGAAATGCAGGGAATAAGCAGCAAGCCGCGTAGCGGCGGCACGAATTTGCCGGTAAA
>JAEUUR010000167.1 GCA_016787465.1 Saprospiraceae bacterium
TAGGCTGGAATTACCAACTGTTCAGTTTCTCCTCTTCGCCATGATAGAGGTTAGTAACTGCTGTAACCAGCCAATCGCCGCCAAAAGTGATGGTGTAGTGGTGAGAAAAATAAATCACCCAATCGAGGGTAGCGTCGAACACCATACCCTCATGAGGGCTGCTGAATATCTGGTCGACTTCAATTTCAAACAATCCTTCTTCACAATCGAGCAAATACAGCGGAATTTGGACATGTTTGGCTAACAACTGGACAATGGCTGATTTTTTATCCTCTGCCATTCCATTTAAAAATACGACTTCACTGGGCGATGCAGGCTTGAGAGGATCCCAAAAGTTGGAATCAAAATTCCATTTTTGAGTTAATTCCTTGCGCAAGTGTTGGGCTTTTTCGCCGATAATCCGGGTTTTTTGTTGCTCATTTGAAAGTTGCTCAGGTTGAAGCGGGTCGCCTTGAAACAACACCGGCAATTCACTTGCAATCGTACGGGCCGATTTTTCTACGATGCGAAAAAGGGTTCTCAAGTATTCGGGAACATTTGGGTCAATCGGAATTTGAACCTGTTTTTCACGACGGCCGATATGAATATCCAGCAGGAACTTCACCGGAGCAGCGGCTGCGATTTGCTCCACTTTCTCCAGCGCCAGGTCGGTATTGAATACGATATAATAATTGAGATAATTTCCGGAGAAGCGTTCGTTTCCACGCGGAATTCCGTTGCAGGTTGCCTCGAGTTCTTCCTGGATTGGGTCGATATAACCACTCTTCCAATCATCGAACCAGGGCGCTCCGGCAGGGTAACCATGCCAGCGCCGCATTTGGAAATGCAACGTCATTACGTGGAGTTGTTGTTGATTGGGTTTGCCGTAACCCTGATCAAGCCAAGACGTTGCTTTTTCCTTTAAAAAATCGGTAGAAGCCACTCCTTCCGGAATGGCGGAAGACAAGGAAAGACTCGGTTTTTGTCCACAAACACCCGATTCAGTGAGACACCGACCATCAGATGTGGTCAGCCTTACGTAATGCCATCGGCCTTCGGATTGTTTATAGAGGATTATCCTGTGCTTATCCACGTTTCCTTGTATTCAGTTTTCAGATTGATATTTATCAACATTGAAAAGTTCGTGCCAGTTTTAAGTCAATCTGCAATTTTCAGGGAAAATCTATCAAATTCCGGGGTTACCCTGAAGATTTGCGCCACAAAACAGGTATTTCGACAGGCAAAAAAAATCCCGAACCTTGGTGTGACCCAAAATTCGGGATGAATTATTTTTCACCTAAAAACAACTTTTATCAATTAGTTCAGCAAAATCTGGTCTGAAAATACCTTATCACCTTGTTGAACTTGAATAACAATCGTGCCTTTGGCATAAGCCGTCAGATCGAACTGTTGGTTATACTCACCATTGAATGCGTTGAGTTCTTCTCTGAAAAGTTGGCGGCCCGACATATCGAATAAAGAAACTACGGTACTAACCGGTTCTCCTTTGAATTCTACGGTTATCTGCCCCTGACTTGGGTTGGGGTATGCTTTGAAGTTGGTCAGGTTCAGGCTGCTGCGGTTTTGCGCAGGTTGAGCGGATGGAGTCACGTTGAGTTTAGGCGCATCACTGTCGCCTGCACGGCGAATAATAATTACCCGTGATTCACGGAAGCGGCGGCGGTCGTCGGAATCACCCCAGTTCCACAGATAAAATTTGCGATTTTCATCATTGTCTTCGTCCCAAATCTGAACTTGGTTTAGGTTGTCTTTGCAAGCTTTGAGGGTAGCCTTCACCTGGATCGATTTGCCGTCGCGGTCGTATGCAACCTCTACTTGATCGCCCTTTTTGTACTTGGCAATTTCGTCCCAAAGTTCGCTGTGTCCATTCACTTTGTTTCCGTTGATGCTCAGGATGCGATCGCCCTCCTGCATGCCTGCTTCACGGGCTGCGCTTTCATCGGTGAAATTCTGAACGGTAGCGCCATCTTGTTCACCTGTGTTGCTATAAACGCCTAAACAAGCTTCTTTTTCTTTGATGGTGCAGGCCAGGTTACTGCCTAGCCCTTTCAGGTTTACACCCGGAATGTCCAAATTACCATTATCAAAATTGAAATTATAGGCTTTTTGTTCACCCAAAACTGTTTCAACCGTTTTGCGTTTGCCATCGCGTTCATAGGTAACCAGCACCTTTTCACCTGGTTTGGCATAGGCCATAAAGTCTGAGATGTCTTCAAAATCTGCGATAGGTGTATCATTCAGCTTAAAAATAACATCGCCGTCCTGCAATCCGGCTTTTTCAGCGCCGGAATTATTGGTGATTGAAACTGCGACTCCCGGTTCATCCCCATTTTCATCTTCATCAGATACCCCCATGAAAGCTTTGGGTTCGGATTTCACCTCGCATTTGATTTCCTTGCGGGTGGTAAGTTTCACATCGGCCACCGATTCTTTTCCATTTCTGCTGTAGGTCACTTTAATGGCGTCGCCTGGTTTGGCTGCCTGTATGAATTTGGTCAGGTCGTTCCATTCGTTGATCTTCGAATCGTTCAACTTGAGAATTTTATCATTGTGCCTCAACCCTGCCGTTTCAGCAGCCGAACCTTTTACAATTTGAACGACCAAACCTGGCTCTTGTTCATTTTCATCGGAATCTTCTTCTACGCCCAGGAATGCGCTTTTGTCGTCGCAAATGGTTGTTGTTATATTGTTCCACTGCCCATCGAAATTGAAGTTGAAGTTACGGTTTGTGACGTTGTCGTTTCCTTCGGAAACAGTTACTTCAACTTGTGTTTTATCTGAACGGTTTTCACGGATATACTGGTCGACATCAAAATTTTCGGCAGCCTTTCCTTTTTTTACGATGGTTTCAGTCACCTCTGATCCATCGGAATCAACGGAACGTTTGGTGATCGTGATTTTTTTCTCCGTACCGGATTGTTGTTGCGCAAAAAGCGAAACCATGCACCAGGGAAGCAGCAAAAAAGTGGCAGCAAGTAGTAAAGAGGGTGCTTTCATAGTTGAGTCAAATAATTTGTTTGTGAAAGGGAAGAAGGTTTCGGAGTACCTCTCCGAATGACAACAACCGAAAAGCATAGTTGCACCAACAGGCTCTATTCGAACAACTAATTTTCAACGGTATCGGTTTCCTCAGCCTTTTTCGATCCTTCGTACATTTCAAATCGCTGCAAGGAACATTCCAGGGCGCCATTGAACAAGGTGATTCTTCTGGTAGCACGAAGGCCCAGGTGTTTGAGGGCTTCTTTATTTGAAGAAATAATCCAGGCTGTCCAGCCCGCCCAATGTTGTTTTAAGCGGTCGCCGATACTTTGATAAAATGCAATCGTATCCTCCACTTTCAACCGTTCATCATAAGGCGGGTTCATCATTAATATGCCGTTCGCAGAAGGCGGGAGTAATTTTTCAAACGGCGCCCGATCAATTTTGACCACTTTTTCCAGGCTGGCAGCCATCAGGTTAACGGCAGTGGCGTTGCGTGCGCGCAAATCTTTATCGTAACCAAAAATTTCAAACGGAATTTCCTGAATTTTTTGATCTGCATTTGATTTAAGGGAATCCCACAGTTTTTGATCAAAATCGGGCCACTTGAAAAATCCAAAACGCTCCCGGTGCAACTGAGGGGGTATTTTTTTGGCAAACATAGCCGCTTCAATCGGAATGGTGCCGGAGCCGCACATAGGATCGACAAATGTGCTTTGCGCATCCCATCCGGAATGCATGATCATACCGGCGGCCAAAACTTCATTCAATGGTGCTTCTACGGTGTCTTTCCGGTAATTGCGACGATGCAGCGAGTCGCCACTCGAATCGAGTAATACAATCACATTCGTACCCTGTGCATGGATGTTGACACGTAAGGTAGGCGCAACGGTGTTTACGCTTGGCCGACGCCCGTATTTATCCCGGAATTGATCAACGATCGCATCCTTGGTCAATTGAGCCAAAAATTGAGAATGGGTAAAAACGGAGCCGCTTACAATGGCGTCTACGGCCAGTGTGTCGCCGGCGCCCATGTATTTCGACCAGTCTATTTCACTGATGCCGCCGTAATAATTTCGTTCATTATAGGCTGTAAAAGAGGTGATTCGCAGTAGAACACGCAAGGCTGTCCGCAACTCATAATTGGCGCGGTACATCATTTCACGGTCGCCATCGAAGGCTACGGCACGTTTCAACTCACGGACGCCCGAAGCGCCCAAACTATTTAACTCCGCTGCCAGTACCGGTTCCAGTCCTGCGAGGGTTTTTACAATAAATGTGTCCAAAAATTTCGAATTTGATTTCGCAAAGGTGCGAAATTATAGATGATTATTAGCCTCCGTATTTCAGCACCTTCCTGATATAAGTTTCGGCCTGATCATTTGTGAGCTTGAGGATATAAGTGCCTGGGGCTAAATCATCCAGTGAATCCATCTGCAGATGGGTACCGGAAACCGACCAGGTTTGTTTCACGAGTCGGCCATTGGTGTCAAGTAATTCTGCCCGAACAATTTTTGAAGTTCCTGAAACGATGGAAACATTGATAAAACCTGAAAAAGGCACCGGATTAACTTCAATTTGCGCCTCACCAAATGCAGCGTTGGTATTGGTTAGCACCGGTTCCAATTCAATATCAAGGATAGTTACTTCATTGGTATTCAACACAATGTTATTGTAAATCTTGGGGTAATAACCTTTTTTTTCCGCAAAAACAAAATAGGCGCCGGGTACTGCATTCCCGGTTCCATACCATCCGGTGTGCCTGGATGTATCGGCATTTGAGGTAT
>JAEUUR010000220.1 GCA_016787465.1 Saprospiraceae bacterium
GTGTGCGCGCGCAAGTCGTAAAATTCGAGGCCCTGCTCCATGGCAATGGCACGGCATGCGTTGCGAATGGCGTTGGAAGGCTCGGCTTGCAGCCAGCAGTGTTGAATGTCGATGATTTTATCAAAAAAGCCGGCACGGTGAAAACCCAGGGCATGACCGGGATCGAGGTCGGGGTTTCCGATCTCCTCGGCGAGCAGCCAGCGGCGGTTCGAAAAACCGAATTCGAGTTTGTTCCGGTAATACGTGATTTCCGGGGCGCCTACAATGGGCAACATTTCAGCTACCTCTACTTTGCCGATTCGAAAAAGCGCGTCCTCCACCACCTGCTGCTTGTGCCGCAGTTGGGCGCTGTAATCCAGGTTTTGCCACTTGCAGCCGCCGCAAATACTAAAATGCCCGCAAAACGCTTCCACGCGGTCGGGCGAAGGAGTCACAATACGATCAGCAACGCCTTCGATAAACCCTTTTTTCTTTTTTTGAACGAACACATCCACCACATCGCCGGGCACGGCGCCTTCAACAAAAACAGCGATGCCATCGGTGCTGCGGCCCACGCCTTTGCCCCTGTCAGCGATCCCGTGGATGGGAATTTCAGGAAGAATGTAATGTTTTTTAGCCATAAACGAGGCGCGAAGGTAAACACTGATTAAGTTGATTTGTAGGATTTTATGGATTGATTCACTTGATTTTCAAGGATTTGATTCAATAGAAATAACACTACCCCGTTGCGATGATTCTAAATTTAACCTAACATTTAGAATTCATTACGCATACTTTTGTGTGAAATCTGCGTCTTAATAGGTGATAAAGCAACAGTTTTTGCTTTTTCACCGTTAATATCAATACCCGAATACCGGATCGAAATGAAGAAGTATCTTTTTTCCATCGTCGCATTTTTGGTTTGCTTCACTTTGCAGGCCCAATCCGGCCCTTCAGCCCGGCAAGATACCATGCTTAGCCAGGGTGGCGCTTGGGCGCGCCTTGAAGTGGAAAACGGCGATTCTACCTTCGTGATGTCGTTGCGACCGGTTAAGATTTCAGCACGCCGCACGTTCAAAGACCAGGACGAACAACGTATGTATTGGCGATACACCCGCGCTGCGCGCAAGGTGTATCCATACGCCATCCAGGCGGTTGGGTTATATGATCAGATCCAGGATGAAACACAGGGCATGAACAAACGCCAGCGCAAACGTCATATCAAACACGAGCACAAAGAGCTGAAAGAAGATATGACGGCTACGTTAAAAAACCTGACCAAAACGGAAGGCTTCGTGCTGATCAAAATGATCGAAAGGGAATTGCAAAAACCTTTTTACGATGTGATTCGTGAAACCCGCGGCAGCTCCACGGCTGTCTACTGGAATACCTTTGGAAAAATCTATGGATACGACCTCAAATCCGGCTACGTAGTTGGTACCGATGCACTGCTCGATGAGGTGTTGTACGATTACGATTTCGGCGACAGCTCCTGGATGTACCGGTAAGAGTTATCCATGTTTTCCACAAGGAGTAACAAGAGTTACAGGAGGTACAAGAGTTTTTTGGATACTCCTGTAACTCTTGTTACTCCTTGTAAATAGGGGTACAGCTTCCAGACACACCCTAAATTATCCTACGGTGTTTCCACAAAATACATCGCAATTTCGCCTTTGTTTTTTGCCGGCAGCTTGCCTCGGTAAAGGCACTCAAATTCGTGCCTAACCGCTTCCCAGGTCGTTTCCGAAATATTGATTTTACCGGCTTCTCCGGTTTGTTCGAGTCGCGCGGCGGTGTTCACGGTATCGCCCCAGATATCGTAGGCGAATTTTCGGCTTCCTACTACCCCTGCCACCACGGGCCCACTGTGAATACCGATCCGCATTTCAAATACGGGCAGCCCTTGTGCCGCTTTTTCCTGCATCAGTCGTTTTAATTCCCGCTGCATTTCAATGGCGG
Organism: Saprospiraceae bacterium; assembly: GCA_016787465.1. Lineage (GTDB taxonomy): Bacteria > Bacteroidota > Bacteroidia > Chitinophagales > Saprospiraceae > M3007. The sequence goes on from JAEUUR010000220.1 coordinate 1,939, forward strand.
CCCGCACCGTATCCAGCGCATGGGTTTGTGAAGGTTCAGGAATACCCCCGGCGCACATGTACGCGTCGCCGATGGTTTTGATTTTTTCCAGTCCATACTTTTCAACGATCCCGTCGAAGAGCCGGAAACAATCGTCGAGCTCTTTTACCAGCGCTTCCGGACTAAGTTTTTCGGCGATGGTGGTAAAATTTTTAAAATCACTGAACAAGACTGTCACCGATTCGTAGCGTTGAGGTTGTACGGTGTTATGGGCTTTCAGTTCTTCGGCTGTTTTTTCGGGGAGGATGTTTTTGAGCAGCGAGTCGGCACGTTCGCGTTCGCGTTGGATGGCGTTGTTTTTGGCGGCCAATTCCCGGTTTGCACGTGCGCGCAGGCGACTGCGGTTGTACAACAGGCCGGCCAGGATGGCGAGGGCAAAGGCGCCGCCGATCAAAGCCCAGGCGCGGGTTCTGGCTTGCTCCAACGCATATTTTTGCCGTTCGATTTCCCGTTGTTTTTTGCCGTCGGAAAACAATACTTCTTTTCTTTCAAAATCCTGGGCACGCGACTCGTTGAGTTTGTCCCATCGAAATTCATCGTATTTCACCCGGTACTCGAACGCTTTTTTCCAGTCGCCCAGGGCGGCATATATTTTCGCAAAATCTTTGTAACTGCGCTGAATGAACTTTTCGTCGCCAATTTCTTGCGCGATGGCAGCGTATTTTTCTGTGTAATTCAGCGCACCCCTTAAGTTGCCCTGTCCATATACCACGTCGCCCAAACTGTTGAACACTTCCATCAGGCCAGGCTGGTCGTCGAGTTCTGTGCGGATTTTCAACGACTGGTTCAACCATTGTAGCGCTTCATCAAAGGCTCCAAGGTGCTTATGAGCAACGCCGAGGTTGTTGTACAAAGCTGAAAGGCCGGGCTGGTCGTCCAACTGTTCCCTGATTTGCATAGCCTGTTTGTAGAGTTGAATCGCCAGCTTTACCGAGTCAAGGTTTTTATCTTCGTCGAGCACCACGCCGAGGTCACTCAGGGCATTGGCCAGTGTTTCCGGGTCGTTCATGCGCCCGCGCAGGCGCAAGGCTTCCCGGTACCAGCGCTTGGCTTCATCAAACATCTCAAGTTCAAAGCGGATATGGCCCAGGTTGGTGTAGGTGCGCGCCATGCCAAGGCTGTCGGCACTAAACTCGAAGATAACCCGTGCGGCATTTACCTGTTCATAAGCTTCAGGCAGCAGGCCCATGGATTCGAACAAACTTCCGAGGTTCAAATGGGCACGCGCGACACGCAAGGAGTCGCCCAACCCTTCCACGATGCGCAGGCTTTCACGGCGTTCTGCGAGGGCGGCTTCGTATTCACCGAGCAGCTCATAGGCGTTGCCCAGGTTGTTGTGTTGGGCGGCAACGCCCCGAAGGTCATTCAACGAGGCGCGAATGTCGAGCGCTTTTTTATAGAATTGAATGGCTTTGGGAATGCTGTCGCGTATTTCTTCGGCAACGCCGAGGGCATTCCAGGCGGCGGCTTCCCCTTTTTTGAAACCCAGCTTTTGCGCCAGTTGAATGGCTTCGTTTAATTTTTGGACGGCCCAAACAGTGTTCGATTCGCTCATGTCCCAGCCGTATTCCACCAACACGCTCACTTTGTGGGTATCCACCGGCGTTTGGCTGAGTATGCGATCGAGGGAATCAGTTGCAGTGGTTTGGGCTTTGAGGTATAAAAATCCACTTG
>JAEUUR010000596.1 GCA_016787465.1 Saprospiraceae bacterium
GGTGTCCATCTGTTGCCTCAACTGTTCCATCTGACGATCCGTTTGATCGTACATGGCAGTCATGGCCTGGCCTCTGATCTGGCCTTTGTCTTCGGGGCGAATAACAGCGCTTCCGGATGTATGGGCATACGGAAGTAGCCCCGGGTTTTCGGCTACTTTGTCTTTGTCGATCGGATTGACAAAAGCATTTTCTGCTTGCTGGTTTTCATCAACTACCATGTCACAAAGGTATTATTTTTACAACTTTGGAATTATCCTGAATTTTGGGGCAAATCATTCAATTAACTGCGATGAACGAAATCGTACATTTTGCGCTTGTTGTTGCCGATTACGACGAGGCGATTAATTTTTACACTCAGAAACTGGGTTTTGTTTTGCTGGAGGATACGAAGCTAAGCGAAACAAAACGTTGGGTGCGAATCCGCCCAAAGGGTTCTTCAGGTTGCGCGATATTATTGGCCAAAGCCGCAAACGAAATACAACAATCTGCTGTTGGCAATCAAACAGGTGGCAGGGTGTTTCTGTTTATGCACACCGACGATTTTTGGCGGGATTATCGTTTGTGGACTTCACATGGGGTGCATTTTGTACGGGAACCTGCAGAAGAGTCCTACGGCACGGTGGCTGTATTTGAAGACTTGTATGGTAATTTATGGGACTTGATTCAACCGCACTAAATACCATGCTTGCTGTTGGATGTGATGTTTTCAAATGTCCATTCAACCCTTCCGGTAAAATTTGCTTTGCGTTCCTTGCAATCTTTCAGCGGACAAACGGTACAAGAACCCGGCGGCATACATCCGTCGGTATGAACAAACATTTCAAGTGTTTGGGGGAAGTTATCCCGAATGAGTAGATCCAACTTATCAATTTCCCGGTGCGCTTCGTTCACATTAAAATACCACGGTACCGTCAGGTGGCAATCCAGGTGCAAGATGGCTCCGTATTTGATGATTCTCAAATTGTGCAAATCGATCCAATTGTCTCTTTTGCTCTGATTTAAAACCTCAATCAACTGGTTTAAGAGTGAAACATCGGCCTCGTCCATGATGCCGGCAACCGTCTGCCTGATAATTTTAAAACCTTCTACGATGATCATCATGGCAAAAACAATGGCTACGGCGCTGTCGATCCAGGCAATACCAGTGAACCTCAATAAAATAAGTCCCCCAATAATTCCAATGGTTGTCCAGGTGTCAGATTGCAGGTGCTTTCCACTTGCGGTTAATGCAATTGAATGTTCTTTTTGGCCGACCCTGATACACCATGCGCCCATGATATAATTGATAGCAGCAGTTGCAGATACCAACAGAATACCGGTATCCAATTGTTTCACTTCATGTGGGTGAACTAAATTGATAATCGATTCATATACAATAATTACACCTGCTACCAGTATCAGAATCCCTTCAAAGGATGCTGAAATTAATTCTGCTTTCCCGTGGCCGTAAGGGTGGTTCTCATCGCGCGGTTTGGCGGCAAGTTTCAGGCTAAACAGTCCTGTAAACCCGGTAACCACATTGACGGTACTTTCAAGGGCATCAGTGAGTACGGCAACAGAATTGGTCAGATAATAGGCCAGCATTTTAATTGCGAACAATGCGATGGAGACTACTACAACCCATTGTTGAACTGCAACGGTACGGGGCATTTTAATCATAAACTAGGGAAGTAATTTTTCAAAATACAGCGCTCCCATTACGGGGTTTTCACGGTAAGGCTCAATTTCTTTGAATCCGGATGATACATACAGTTGAATGGCAGCTTGCATGCTGGGCAAAGTGTCCAATCGAATTCGGTCATATCCTAAATCCGAGGCGCAAGTTAAAGCAGCTTCCAATAATTTTCTCCCATTTCCATTACCCCGTGCTTCAGGTTTTAAATACATCCGTTTAAGTTCTGCAGTTTCACGGTTCCACGCACGAACACCCACACAACCAATTGCTTCCTCTTGGTCCATAGCCAAAAGCAAAATACCGGTAGGAGGGCCATATTGAAGTTGAATTTCCGCTAACTCCTTGTCAAAATTTTGAAAACAGAGGTCAACATCGAGTTGTTGCGCATAGATTTTGAAAAGCGCTTTTGCTTGTTCAAACTGCTGTACCGTGGTTGCGTTGCAAATTTTCATGCCTAATCTGAATGTCATGTACAAGCCAAGAAACCAATATTGTCTTATTTTGAAGATGCAGGTTATGCAGCTTGACTATATTGCGCTCAAAATTACCTAATAAATTTTTTAACGTGAGTACACGTCGCAAATTCATTAAACATTCCGTTCTGGGCGGCATCACCTTGAACAGTTTTGAAATATTAAATAAGTCTGCTCAACTGTTTGAACCTCAGCACCGCAAAGGGTTACCCGTCGTAATTGCTACCTGGGGGCCGAACACCAAAGCAACGGCAGCTGCCTGGGATATACTTGCCAAAGGCGGACGCGCGCTGGATGCTGTAGAAGCCGGGGCCCGCGTGCCTGAAGCCGACCCTAAAGACACATCCGTAGGATATGGTGGATTTCCGGACCGCGATGGCCATGTTACCCTCGATGCCTGTATCATGGATGAATTCGGGATGGCAGGTTCTGTTTCTTTTCTTCAAAATATCATGCACCCAATCAGTGTAGCGAGGAAGGTAATGGAACTTACACCTCATGTGATGCTCAGTGGCGAAGGCGCCTACCGGTTTGCCAGAGAACAGGGTTTTCCGCACGAAAATTTGTTGACCGAAGAAGCCAGGCAAGCATGGGAAAACTGGAAACTGAAATCAGAATACAAGCCGGTCATTAATGTTGAGCGTCATGATACCATTGGCATTGTAGCCGTTGATCAATTGTCACGCATTGCAGGCGCCTGCACCACAAGCGGCGCAGCTTTTAAAATGCATGGCAGGGTAGGAGACAGCCCTATTATTGGCGCCGGTATGTTTGTAGACAATGAAGTTGGAGGAGCCGCTTGTACTGGTTTGGGTGAAATGGTTTTAAGGACCCTTGGTACATTTTTGGTGGTGGAAGAAATGCGCAGGGGTGCATCACCCCAAAAAGCAACTGAAATTGCCGTGAAAAGAATTTTATCCAAATACCCTAAACAATGCGAAGAAGCCCAGGTTGGTTTTATTGCCATTGATAAAAAAGGACGACATGGCGCTTTTGCGATTCACCAGGGGTTCAATTTTGCGATGTATCAAAATAATGAAAACAAAGTTTACGAAGCCGGCTTTATCATTCCACAGAAAAAAAATTAGCTAAAAAGTGTGGCGCCTTATCTAATACTTTATGTCTATTCGCATTCCATCGTATGCAAATTTGACATGAGGGGGTAATGCCGCCTCCATGTCGGCATGCAAACCCATTTGATGGCTGATGTGGGTCAACCAGGTTTCTTCGGGTTGTAAGGCGCCGACAATTTCCAAGGCTTCCGAAAGGTTCAAATGCGTCGGGTGCCACTCTTGATGCAAAGCATTGATAACCAGCTTTTTCACCCCAAATAGTTTGCGAAATTCCGACTCCTGAATTGTTTTCACATCTGTGAGATAAGCAAATTCACCAATCCGGACACCTACAATTGGCAGCCTGCCGTGCATGATGCCAATCGGTTCCACCTTCACTGAACCGACACTGATGAATGACCCAACTTCAACCGGTTTCAATTCAATCCTGGGCAAACCAGGTATGTATTCAGCAAATACATACTCGAATCTTTTTTTTACCTCCGCAGCAACCCTCGGCAGGGCAAATACATCAATTGAACTGCCACTTCGATGATTGAACGGGCGCACATCATCGAGGCCAATCACATGGTCGTTGTGTTCATGCGTCAGGATGATTGCATCGAGGTGGTTGACACGGGCGCGCAGCATTTGCTGACGAAAATCCGGGCCGGCATCAATCAGGATATTTTGACCACCTGCTGTAATCAATGCGGACGACCGGAGGCGGTTGTCGCGCGGGTCGGAGGAAGTACAAACCTCACAAGTGCAGCCAATAACAGGTACGCCTTGTGAAGTTCCGGTGCCGAGTAGGGTGATTGTCATCATTAATCTGTCGGTTCTTTCCGCCATTTTTCAATTAACTCCCTCGATTTGTCGGAAAGAGCCAAGCCCTCTAATTCAAACTTTGAAAGTATATCGAGTAAGGTATTTATCCGGCCCTCGGTATCAAAAAACTTATTGATCACAGCCACCCTGCGGTTTTCAACCAAACAATAACCGCTTTGGAAATTTCCCTTTTCATAACGGACGGCGTAATCCAACTCTTCAAACAACGCTTCCAGTTTTTTTAAGTTGGTGGTGGTGTATCGCATAAAAACTTCGTTTTTTGTCAACCAAAGAAATTCCAAACATGTTCTTACCTTCGCAAAACGCAACCGCAAAAGTATCCAAAAACACAGACCACAACGTATGAACTACCAGGCACAATTACGCTTTTTCTTTTTTCTCCTAGTTTCTCTTACATTTTGGCAAAATATGGCCGCTCAGCCACGGTTTCGGGCAGGAGCCGTTGCCGGCCTGACCGCCTCTCAAATTGATGGCGACCTCTCAGCAGGGTACAATAAGCTTGGGCTGACAGCCGGCCTGAGGGTAGTGGGCCGGTTAAAAGAAAAAACAGAGGCCAGCCTGGAATTTTTGTTTTCTCAACGTGGATGCCAGAATGAACTCATCCAGGGCGATTTTGATCAATATCCTTTTTCACTCCGCTTGAATTATGTGGAAGTACCCATCCAATGGCACTACAAAGACTGGCTGATTGAAGGCGACGATGAAAAAGACAACTTCTACCGGGTGTCTTTTAACGCAGGATTATCGTATTCCCGGCTCATCAACGCCAAAGTGGATGACGATAACAGCTGGTTGAGCGGTGTTGCTCCTGATTTTCTCAAAAAGAATGACTTCGGATTTTGTTTAGGATTCAATTTCTTCGCTAACCGCCACCTTGGATTTACTTTCAGGTTCTACAGATCCGTTATGTTCATGTACAACCCCAAAGATTGGAATCCTGCGCCAGCACAACGGGGCTGGAACCTTCATTGCCTGAATTTCCAAGCTGTGTATTTGTTATAACCCATTGATTATGAAAATAAATATATTGGTTATTCAAATTTTAACCCTGTTACTGGCTGCACCATTTTCCGCTGCCGCTCAAAGTAGCGTTTCTGCCCCAGCAACCATCGATTCAACCAAAAATTCCCATGTTTCCTTGTTCAGAACAACCGGGATCACAGATACTTCCAAGGTGATCGTCAGGGTGCTGGTCAAAGAAATCGGATCAGAAACGGTGATACAGGGCGCTACTGTTTTGTTTAAAAGAGACCAGGATAAAATGCTCGGTCGCGTTACAAAACCCGACGGCCGATGCGTATTCAATCCGACCCCTGCAACCTATTCCATACGGGTACAACTCACCGGTTATCAATCGCTTGATCAACCCGATTTCGCCTTTGAAAGTGGGAAGGTTTATGAAATGGCGGTTCGTATGGCGCATCAATGACGGAGTTTTTTACAAGGAGTAACACTCCTGCAACTCTTGTGCCCCGTGTCACTCCTTGTAAGTCAATATTTCAATAAACGGCCAGTTTTTGAATGCCAAACGTTCCGTCTTCAAACCCAACTTTTAAATAATAGATACCTGGTTTCGCCTCGCGCGGCCATTCAACATGCGATGAGTTATTTTGGATGTTGGATAAGAGGTTAACAATCCGGCCCGAGGTGTCGTACATCATCACCCAGTCAATGGTTTTTTCCGCCTTTATTTCGGCGCCAAATTTTGCCGGATTGGGCGACAGGAAAAACTGGACTATTTCAGGTTCATGGGTGGCAACAGAAAGGACTTCCGGCGTTTGATTTTCCACCAAACGGTAAAAATGATTGGCGCTCAGGCTTGCAAAATGTTGTTTGACTCCCGAAGGCCATGCGACAATCAGGGAATCAATGGCCACCGCATTTCCAAGGCCGAAATGTTGCCTCAAATCGTGTTGACTCTGAAACGAATTCCTTGCCGAAATTTGACGGATTTGCCAAGTGGATACGCCATTAATGATACTTTTTATCCGAATTGTTGTGCCGATAGCGGAACGGTTGCTTTGCACGCCAACCAGGGAAAATTGCACCCAGTTATTTAAAGTTGGCGAATCATTTCGGAACAAAGCCCGGGCAGTGGTTGCCCCGTTCGTATAAATGTCCAGATCACCATCATTATCATAATCAGCGAAAGCGACGCCACAAATACCATTTTCTGCTGCTCCAACATTTTGGACAGTGGAAAAAACACCACCATTGTTTTTATAAACCCGCACGTTGGCATTCCCGTCGGATGAAATGATTACATCCTGATCGCCGTCATTGTCCAAATCAGCCCAGGCATTGGTAAGGTAAGGGCCTTGCACGGTGAACGGCGTAGCCGTTTCCACATAGCTGCCAGCATCCAGTTTGTAAAAACGGGTTTTTGCACCGGCGTAATTGGTCAGGCAGATATCCAGGTCGCCATCGTTGTCGTAATCCACCATGTTGTAGACCTGGCCGTCTTGTAACGGTGAAAAAGGAAAATCGGTGAGTCTTTGCATGGCAAAACTTCCGGTTTCCGACTTCAGATTTTTATAGCAATAATCTGGTCCGGATGTGCCGCCCGGACCACTTCCGATGAACAAATCCTGATCGCCATCCAAATCGTAATCTGACCAGACCGGAATGGTATACGGTTTAAATTGTTCCGAAAATTCATATCCGCTTACCAGCTGAAATGAATCAGGCATCACCTGAAGATAGAGTTTGCAAGGTTGTTGTACGCTGCCAGGTGGAAAATTATCCGCATGCGCCCAAAACAGATCAAGCAAGCCGTTGTTATCGGCATCAACCAGGGAACAATCCCAGGCCCGGTAATTTTCAAACCCCGGCAATCGGTCGTTTTTTAATGAAAATGTGAATCCATCCACGTTCATGTGAAGTCCGGAAACTACGCTGGCACTGATACAATCCGGCTTCCCATCGTTGTTGATATCGCCCCAACTTCCACCTGAAGCTGCTTGACCGAGTGTTACGCCTGCCACATCGGCCATTTGCTCAAAATTCCCATTGCCCAGGTTTTTGAACAGAAATTTCTGACTGACAAACAGATCGGGGTATTGATCCTGGTTGAGGTCGATCCATGAAGCGCCTTTGTAATTTCCAGCTGTGTTGGTAAAAGTAACCGCCGGGTTTGCAGGATCCGTAATTTTTGTAAAAGTAACCTGTGCAGAAAGCTGACAGGAAACAAGCAAGAGCATAAAAATTCTTTTCATAGCTTTTGTCGAATCTTGATAAATGGTGAATTAATCATTTGACCCTACAAAACAATTGACTTTCATGCGCTCAAACGTCAATGCCGATAAAGTCTGACCTTTCCCGCGCTCCTTTTACCTTTTACTGAGGAACTTCCCACCTACATTTGTCGGTCAATTTATTTTGCGGATATGGAACCAAATTTCAATACCTGGACGATCATATTCCTCATCGCCTCAGCCCAAGGTTTTTTTACTGCCTTGATTTTTTTAAAATGGCGACATGGAAACCCACAAGCCAATCGCATACTGTCGGCATTAATTGCCTTGTTTTCATTATCGATGTTTGAATATGTGCTTTACTGGACCAACTATATTTACTACTGGCCGCATTTTGCCAACCTAAGTGTGAATTTTCCGTTTTTATATGGCGCTTTATTTTGGCTTTATTTGCGAACCATTTATACCGGAAAAGCGCTCGCCAGAGGTGATGTTTGGCACCTGCTGCCTTTTCTATTTGCAAGCATTCCTTTCCTGCCCTGGTATTTTGCAGACGGTGATTTCAAACGCACCGTGGTCAGCGGCGAGCAAAAATTTTCATACGCCGGCTGGGCTATCAGGCTACAATTTTCAGCCCGAATCGTATATATCGTGCTCATGG
>JAEUUR010000310.1 GCA_016787465.1 Saprospiraceae bacterium
GCTGCACAGGCTGTTCCGAAAATTCAAAATTGCAAGCAAAAGCCTAATACCGGATCGCGAAAAAGTTCACCATTTCAAATAAAACAAACCACGCCAAACAAATTTTTCCCCTTACAGCTCGAAATTCGGCGACAACTCCTCCTGCCGCCCTTCGTAAAACTGGTTGATGTACGCCACCACCTCATCCGGCTCGTCGGTGATCAAAAACAGGTCGAGATCGGCGGCATTGATGTTGTGGTGCCGCTCCAGCATGATCTCCACGATCCAGTTGCGCAGGCCCTCCCAAAACTCTTTGCCCATCAACACAATGGGCACCGGGGAGATTTTTTTGGTTTGCACCAGGGTAAGCACTTCGAATAGTTCGTCGAGGGTGCCAAAACCGCCCGGCATGACCACAAAACCCTGGGCGTATTTCACGAACATCACCTTGCGCACGAAAAAGTAACGGTGCTTCAGGTTGCGTTCGGGCGCGATAAAAGCATTGTGGTGCTGCTCGAAAGGCAGGTCGATGTTCAAGCCTACGGATGTGCCTTGTTTCATCCACGCGCCGCGGTTGCCGGCTTCCATGATGCCCGGCCCGCCACCGGTGATGATGCCGTATCCTTCCTCGGTGAGTCGACTGGCAACTTTCACCGCCAGTTCGTAATAATAGGTGCCAGGGCGCGTGCGCGCCGAACCGAAGATGGAAATGCAGGGGCCTACGTTGTTCAGCACCTCAAAGCCGTCGACAAATTCGGCCATCACCTTGAACATCGTCCAGGCGTTTTCGCCGCGAATTTTGGTCCATTGTTTCATGGCGCGTTTACCGGTGCCGTTTTTGTTATTTTCAGGTACTTCTTTTAGTTCTTCCATGTTGATTAAGCTTTTTTCTTGGGGGTGGTTGAGTTCATAGCGCGTTCCATACCAAGTGTGACAAAGGTTTTAATTACCTCGGCGCAATGTTCCAGTACATGAGGCAGTTCAGCTTTTTCATCTTCCGACCATTTCCCCAAAACAAAATGTACCTGTTTGCCTTTCGAGAAATTACTGCCGATACCTACGCGCAGGCGCGGGTACTCATCGCTGCCGAGCAACTCCTGGATATTTTTTAGTCCATTATGGCCGCCATCGGAACCTTTACCGCGCAAACGAAGTTTGCCAAAATCCAGGTTCAGGTCGTCGCAAATCGTCAGGCTGTTCTCTGCGGTCAGTTTTTCTTTTTGCAACCAATAACGAATGGCTTTGCCGCTCAGGTTCATGTAGGTATTGGGTTTGAGCAGGATCAGGGTGCGTCCTTTCCATTTCACTTCCGCTTTATCGCCGTGATGATCAGCCTTCCATTCACCCTCCAGGCCCTTGCACAAATGATCCAACACCTCGAATCCGATGTTGTGGCGGGTGCCATCGTATTCGTAGCCGACATTGCCAAGTCCGGTGATCAGGTATTTCATTTTACTTTATTTATTGCCAATGCAAAAAAGGGCGGCAAAGATATAGGAGTTCTAAACGATTAGAATATGTTTTTATGTGGTTAGTGATAGTTTTACGGCTAAAAGCGGTTGTTTTCGAATGTTGAAAATTTCAAAAATCGGTCTCTATTCCTCCTTGGTTGCCCTCCTGCTGACGTTATCAACGTGCCGGCAAACGCCTCCTGCTCCGCTCACCCCCGCCTTTTATTATTGGCAAACCAGCCTTTCCCTGACAAGCGACCAATGCGCTTATCTGGAACAAACCGCCTGTCGCAAACTTTACGTGAAGGTGCTGGATATCGGCCTGGATCCCGCAAACGGCAATATCATTCCCTACACCCGTCTTCAAATTCCGCAACCTGCAACCCTTCCCGGACTGGAATACATCCCCGTCGTATTCATCACCAACGAAACACTCAAAGGAATAAGCAGTTCAGAAATACGCAATTTGGCTGAAAAAATGGCCGCCTCCCAGGCGGTGCTACCTGGCACACCTCATGAATTTCAAGTCGATTGCGACTGGACGCCGAGCACCCGCACGGCTTTTTTTGAACTGCTCGGAGTATTGCGTGGCTATTTAGCCGCCAAAACAAGCCTGAGCGCTACCATCCGGTTGCACCAGTATAAATTCCCGGAAAAGACTGGCGTTCCACCCGTCGATCGCGGCATGCTCATGTGCTACAACACCGGCGACATCGATTCACCGCAAGAATCCAATTCCATTTTTTCACCCGACGATGCCGAAAAATACATCAAGGGAGCCCCCAAGCATTATCCCATCCCATTGGATTTGGCCCTGCCTGCTTTCGGCTGGACGCTCGTTTACCGGAACGAAGAACTATGGAAAATTATCCCTTTCGTTTCAGATAGTTTGCCTTCCGGCGAATTGAACAAAGGTACTTTTCAAGCCGGGCATTATCTTCGCCCCGGCGACGTGCTGCGGCAGGAATTCATCAGTCCGGAATTGTTGCAAACAGCAACCCGGCTGGTGGCAAAAACCGACCTGGCCGACGACGCGACCCTGGCCTTTTTTCACCTTGACCAATCCACCCCGCGGAATTATCCCGCATCATTGATCCGAAGCGTATGCCAATTGGCCGATTCCATCAGGACATTACCACGTTAAGCAAATCCATTTTGCTCCTGCCCCTGTTATTCCTGACCACTTCTTTCGGCCCTTTTTACCCCAAAAAGGCAGAAAAACCCGGCAATTGCGCCGGCGTGTCGCCTTTTTACGGCTACACGTTCCTCGATCCGGATATCATCCATAAATCAGGCGCCTATGCGCCGTTTTTTACCCGCTGGGACGATTACTATGAGCGGTACTATTTCAATCAAACGGAAGACATTCAGAAGTCGGAGAACATCCAGGAATGGCGAGAACGCTTCTGTGGCCAACCACTCCCCGAAGACATCGCCTATGTAGTGTACGAAGCGGATATCAGCGAAATTGCCGGGCTCCATACCGCCGCCGCCGATCCGCAAAAAAAAGCGCCCTTGCCCTATCGCCTCGGCGGCAACACCTTTGCAGAAATGATCGCTTTGAATGGCTGCACCGAGGTAACCGCCTACCTCATGTTCGCCAAAAAATGCGAGACGTACGTTGGGCCTAAATCATCCGGTTGGAATAGCGGCGACCGGCTCGTACCACAAATGCTCGACCTCATCCAAGAGGGCGTCGACCGATTCAAAGATACCCAATCGCAGTTTCTACGCATGCGTTATGCCTACCAGCTGGTGCGCATGGCGCATTATGCCGGCGATTACCCGTATGCCGTTGACTTGTACAACTATTTGCTCCCAAAAATCGACCGCAAAAAGCCCAGCATCATTTATTTCTGGACCTTGGGGCACTTGGCCGGCGCACTTCAAAAAATGGGAAAATACCCGGAGGCTGCTTATCGGTTCTCCCTGGTATTTCGTTTTTGCCCATCCAAACGCGCACAGGCCTACCGCAGTTTTTTGATCCGGAACGACGACGATTGGAAAAAAACCCTGGCGCTCTGCCAGAGCGACGCAGAAAAAAGCACCTTGTACATCCTGCGCGCAGGCGGCGCCCGCACCTTCCTGCTCGACGACATACTGCAGGT
>JAEUUR010000606.1 GCA_016787465.1 Saprospiraceae bacterium
GGCAAAGGCTTCGATGCTTAATGCGCCCTGGTCGCCTTCGCCTTGTTTGCGTACTGCTACCGTGCCCGCTTCGGCTTCTTTTTCTCCAACGACCAGCAGGTAAGGAATCCGCTTGAGCTCGTTGTCGCGAATCTTCCGGCCGATGGTTTCGTTGCGGTCATCTACTACGCCGCGCAGGTCGTCGATGGCGAGTTGTTGGCGCACCTGATAGGCATATTCGATGAATTTATCCGATACCGGCAGGATGGCAAATTGTTCCGGCGTAAGCCAGAGCGGGAATTTGCCTGCGCAGTGTTCGATCAATACCCCGGTGAAACGCTCCATCGAACCAAACGGCGCGCGGTGGATCATCACGGGTCGGTGCAACTGGTTGTCGGGGCCCACGTAATTCAAATCAAAACGTTCGGGCAGGTTGTAATCCACCTGAATCGTGCCCAACTGCCAGGAGCGGCCGAGCGCGTCGCGTACCATGAAATCCAGTTTCGGGCCGTAAAAGGCGGCTTCGCCGAGGGCTGTGACGGTTGTCAAGCCGACCTCGGCAGCGGCATCGATAATGGCTTGTTCGGCTTTCTGCCACCCCTCCTCTGAACCGATATATTTGCTTTTATTCTCCGGGTCGCGCAAACTGATTTGAGCAGTGAATTTGTCGAAACCGAGTTTGGCTAACACGTAACGTGTCAAGTCGAGTACACCCAGGAATTCGTCTTTCAACTGATCTTCCGTACAGAACAAGTGTGCATCGTCTTGTGTGAAGCCGCGCACGCGTGTAAGTCCGTGGAGTTCGCCCGACTGCTCATAACGGTACACAGTGCCGAATTCAGCAATACGTAGAGGTAGTTCCCTGTACGAGCGTGGTCGGTGTGCAAAAACTTCGCAGTGGTGCGGGCAGTTCATTGGCTTAAGCAAAAAGACTTCATCTTTAGCCGGAGTAAGAATTGGCTGGAAAGAGTCTTCGCCGTATTTTTCCCAGTGACCGCTGGTTACATACAAGTTTTTTGAACCGATATGTGGGGTAATGACCGGTTGATAGCCGCGTTTGATTTGTTCTTTTTTCAGAAAATCTTCCAGGCGTTGGCGCAATGCCGTGCCTTTTGGGAGCCAAATAGGTAAGCCTTGGCCCACTTTTTCTGAAAACATGAACAGTTCCAATTCAGCGCCCAATTTGCGGTGGTCGCGTTTTTTAGCCTCTTCCAGCAATACCAGATACTCATCGAGTTCCTTTTGCTTGGGAAAGGTAATCGCATACACTCGGGTCAATTGCTTGCGCTTCTCATCGCCGCGCCAGTATGCGCCGGCGAGGTTTAAAATTTTCACCGCTTTAATCGGCTCGGTGTTGGGGATATGCGGCCCCTTGCACAGATCAGTGAAATTTCCCTGCTGGTAAAAGGTGATTTGCCCGTCTTGCAAACCATCGATCAATTCCAGTTTGTACTCGTCGCCTTTTTCTGTAAAATACTTGATGGCATCCGCTTTCGCAACTTCAGTGCGCTGGTATTCATTTTTGGTGCGGGCCAATTCCAGCATTTTTTGCTCAATGGCCGGCAAGTCGGCGAAGGTGAGCGGTTTTTCGCCTGAATCGATGTCGTAATAGAAACCATTCTCGATAGCTGGCCCGATACCAAACTTGGTGCCGGGGTGCAGCGCTTCTATGGCTTCCGCGAGCAGGTGGGCTGAGGAGTGCCAAAAGGTTTGTTTACCTTCTTTGTCTTCCCACTTGTGGAACATGATGGAGGCGTCTTCGTTGATGGGGCGCAACAGGTCGCGCACCTCGCCATTAATGCTGGCTGCCAGCACATTGCGGGCGAGTCCTTCGCTGATCGACTTAGCTACGTCCATCGCGGTGGTCCCGGCGGCATACTGACGAACGTTGCCATCGGGGAAAGTAATGTTAATCATAAAAAAAGTGGTTTTAGCCCGGCCATACAAAAGTCGGGTGCCCGTGCGCCATACGAACGGCGGGGGCGGTTTGTGAAAAGTGAGTGGCAAAGGTACGGGTTTTGCCGAATTTCTGAAACTTGACTTGGTTACGACCTGCTGTAATTCGGCGATTCCCTGGTAATAATGATGTTGTGCGGATGGCTTTCGTTCATGCCGGCATTGGTAATTTTCACAAATTGTGCATGCTCCTGCAAGTCTGTTACCGTAGCGGCGCCACAGTAACCCATTCCGGCCCTGAGTCCGCCGATGTATTGGATCATTACTTCCTGCACGGTGCCTTTATACGGAACCCGGCCTTCAATACCTTCCGGAACCAGTTTTTTGATGTCGTCTTCCACATCCTGGAAATAGCGGTCTTTAGAGCCGAGTTGCATAGCGCCCAGGCTTCCCATCCCGCGGTAGGTTTTGAATTTACGGCCGTCGTAAATAATCGTTTCGCCAGGCGCTTCTTCCACACCGGCAAACAGGGAGCCTGCCATGATAGTGCTTGCGCCGCCTGCCAGGGCTTTGACGATATCGCCGGTGTACCGAATACCGCCGTCGCCGATAATTGGCACGCCGGAGCCTTTAATCGCCTGGTACGCATTGTTGATGGCTGAAAGCTGCGCAACGCCTACGCCGGCAACGATCCGGGTGGTACAAATACTGCCTGGTCCTACGCCTACTTTGACGCCATCCACGCCGGCGTCGACGAGTGCCTTGGCGCCGCCACCTGTAGCTACATTACCTCCAACGATTTCAAGTTTTGGGAATTTCAGCTTCAATTGTTTGATCGTATCAAGTACACCCTTGGAGTGACCGTGTGCCGTATCAACGCAAATGACATCGACGCCGACTCCTACGAGGGCCGCAACACGTTCTTCGGTATCGAAAGTAACGCCTACGGCTGCGCCAACCACCAATCGACCGAGCGAGTCTTTGCAGGCTTGCGGAAAATTCACGCCTTTCATGATGTCTTTGTAGGTGATCAGGCCAACGAGGTGAAAATGTTCATCCACCACCGGTAATTTTTCAATTTTCCGCTGCTGGAGGATGTTACGCGCCTGTTCGAGCGTGGTGCCGAGTGGTGCGGTAACCAGGTTGCGTTTGGTCATTAATTCACGCACCGACCTGCTATGATCGCTTTCGAAACGGAGATCACGGTTGGTCAGGATACCCATCAGTTTCCCTTTTCGATCTGTAACCGGAATGCCGCCAATGCTGTGCCTGCGCATGAGTTCCAGTGCTTCGGCAATACGCGCATCAGGGTGAAGAGTTACCGGATCGATGATCATGCCGGCTTCGGAGCGTTTAACGGCGCGAACCTGTTCGGCTTGATCGGCGATACTCATGTTTTTATGAATGATCCCGATACCGCCTTGACGCGCAATAGCAATAGCCAGGTTTTTGTCCGTCACCGTATCCATGGCAGCAGATACGATCGGAACATTGAGCCGGATGCGGCGGGTAAGTTGAGAACTGATATCTACTTCGCGGGGAAGTACTTCACTGTAAGCCGGGACGAGCAAAACGTCGTCGAAGGTGAGCGATTCGCCGAGGAATTTCGGCTGTGCGGAGCTTGCTGACTTTGTTTCCATGCGCAAAGTTCGGGCAAGCCGGGCAAAAGTTGGATGTGAAAGGGGAAGATTTTTTTTAAATCCTTGTAAATTGTATGTTTGGTAAGCTGAATTACATGGTTGGTGGATTATAATCATCTTCGTCGAAATATACATTTACCTGCATGACGCCCTGTAATTGCTTCAATTGCTTGACGATTTCGTCGGTTTTTCGCGTATCCCGAAGGGTAATATGGTAATTGCTCTCTGTGAGATCGTTCAGCCCCACATTTTTCATACTTACCAACTTGAGCGTTTTACAATATCGGTTGATCGACTGGGTGAGGTCGGTTTGTTCACCTGAATTTCGAAGTATTTGAAGTAAAAAGTGCCTTCTTCGAGGCGCTCCAAAGTGTGTTACAGTGAGTGCAATTACCACCAGACCGGCTAAAAGTGTGCCGACGAGTGCAACCACAGAAAATCCGACGCCGCAAGCCATACCGATAGCGAGCGATAAAAAGATGAATACCAGATCCATGGTGTCTCGAATTGCCGTGCGAAAACGGATAATCGACATGGCGCCCACCAACCCAAATGCACGGGCAATGTTGTTGCCGATTACCATGATTACAATGGAAGCAATAATGGTCAGAAGTACCAGGGAATTCACAAACGTCACAGAATAAGATGGGCCGCGATACGTGGCGCGGTAGATCAGCGACAAAGCGATGCCACAAACCAGGGCTACCAGCAAGTTAGCCAACACATCCACCGAGGTAGTGGGAAAAACGGACAGATTTTGATAATGATCAGTAAGCAAGGAAAAAAGGATTGGCTTGAAGGAAAGCTGAAAGCAGTGGCAAAGATGGGAATTTAAGGATTTATTGTACTGTTTTTTATGGGGGGCTTGTCTTGAAATAGCTTTTTTTCACAAGTTATGACCAATGCAGGAGGGATGTTCAGGGGTACTACTTCCACACTGAAATTTCCAAAAACTTTTTTGTAGAACTTCAGTAATAGCGGTGAATAATGAAACTGTATGAACTTGCCATGTAAGCTCAGAAATTTCAAACATTCCCTGGTGATAGAAGCTGTGAGTGTTTCGGGCAGCATGACGAACGGGATGCCGGAAACAAAATAGTTGACTTGAGAAATGCCAAGACGTTTAAAATGCTGTCCCATATTTTCAGCAGAATCATGGATTACGGTTAAACGCTCGTCCTGGAAGTTAGCTTTGATCTTGGCAACAAAAACATCATTGATTTCAAAAATAACCAGGCGGGATTCCGGTTTTAACCGTTCCAATATGTAGCGTGTAATTACCCCGTCGCCGGGGCCAAGTTCCACTACCACATCGGCATTCGAAGGGTCAATCTTTTCAACGATGGCTTTGCACAAAAAGCGCGAACTTGGCGCTACACTACCTGTAGAGCGCAAATTCCTGATGCTTTCTCTTAAAAATTGTATCCTTTTACGCAAAACCCGCTTTTTTGATTGATTCGATTGATTCGATTATTCGATTATTCGATTGATTTAATTCAATGACATTTAGGATTATTATTCGGTTGATTCATAAACATTCAAACTAATCGGATCAATCGGATCAATCGAAGAATCGAATCAATTCCTGATAAACCCTGCCAGACCTGGATATTTCTTGAGCAAACCTACGGCTTCTGCTTTGGAAATATACACATTGTTTATGTAAGCCAAAATTTTGGCACCTGTAAAACCGGCATCACGCACCTCTTTCAATACTTGTTGTGCCTGATCAAACTGCGGATAACTTCCCACCAGATAATCATAAACCCCTGAGCCAACTTTCGATTCTATTTGAATATCGGTAAACATGGCAATGGCATCGCTGGCAAGAATTTGCCGGGTGGAAGCCGCCAGAATTCTGAAATTTAACCCTTGGGTTTGCCGGTCATATCGCACTATGCCGGCCGCAGCCGCTTCTTCCGCAACCTGCGGTCTCTGCAACTGAAATTCAAAACCCAATGCATCCTGTGCATGAAAGGTGATTTCAGCCCGTTTGTTGATTTTGCCAGCTTGTGGGTTGGGGGCGCCATCGACAATGCCCCTTGCAAGGGGATAAGCGGCCCCCACGCTTTTCAAGGTAATACGGTCAGTGGGCACGCCCAATTCTACCAATGTTTTACCCAACAGTTCAGCCCTTTTGATCCCATAGTACAGGTCAAATTTTGCTTGCGATGATTCCTCAGTGAATACAGTTACATACATGCGTGCCGGAGGGTGTTGAAGCGCAGCTTTAGCCCCTTCCTGCACGATTTTCAGGTTGTTAACAGAGGTAATATCGCGGTCGGTTTCATATAATAAAGCTGGAAGTACCACGATCGCCGGCGCTGTATTCAAGCTTTTGATTTTGCCAAGGTCAGCAAATAACTCGGGGGTGCTTGTGACAGATTGTATGGATTGAGCTTCTTTAAAATAGGCAATATACAAATCTCTTTGCCC
This sequence comes from Saprospiraceae bacterium, assembly GCA_016787465.1. Taxonomy (GTDB): domain Bacteria; phylum Bacteroidota; class Bacteroidia; order Chitinophagales; family Saprospiraceae; genus M3007. The sequence goes on from JAEUUR010000606.1 coordinate 5,952, forward strand.
GTATCCGCCCAACCTGTCGGAGGAGAAAAATGCGGTTGTTCCATCTGTTGAAAGCCTGAAGTATGCATCATTACCCGGAGAGTTGACAGGCAAACCCAGGTTGACCGGCGATTCCCAAGCTATCAACTGATCGTTAAAATTTGTGGAATAAATGTCTGTCCCGCCAATCCCTTCGGCCCGGTTGCTGCTGAAAAACAAGGTGCGGCCGTTGCGCGCTAAAAACGGGGTGTCTTCATCGTATGCTGAATTTACTATAGGCCCCAGGTTCAGTGGTTGCGACCAGGCGGTGTCAGCAAAAATGCTGTACCAGAGGTCTAGGCCGCCGTAGCCGCCTGTGCGTCTACTGGCAAAAACGACCGTTTTTTCGTTAAAAAAGAAGGGGTTGCAATCGCCTGCTTCCGGTTTCATGGCGCTTACAAACGCGGGAGGTTCCAAGGCATATTCGTCCTTCCTGGCAGCGGTATCAGCATAAAACGCGCCGCTGTAGGTGGTTAGCCCTCTGAAAAAATACAACACTTGTCCGGCGCCATTAAACCCAAGCGGGATTTCAAACCGGGAAGTATTCAGTAAGCCACCCAGGCTGCCGCCGCTTTCCCAGCCCGTGTTGGAGAGTTTCGCTGCAAACATATCGCTGCACCAGTGCCCTCTGTTGCTGTCTTCATAACCATCGTCGTTTCGCAAACCTCCATTGCAGCCTTGACGTGCCGCTGCATAATATAACCGGCCGCTGTGGTTTAAAGAGGGGAGCGGGGCAAATTCATCGCCTGCGGAATTGACCAGAGCTCCCAGGTTTTCCACCAGGGCAATGTCGGCGTTTTCTGAAACCGACATTCCATTCACACAACGGCGGATGTTTTCCGCCACCTGATTGCGCAATGGATGTTTATCGCCGACAGCCCGCAAAAAAGCCTTGTAAGCTGTAATAGCGCGCTCCCATTCGCCAAGTCCGTGCAAGGTGCGTGCATGGTAGAGGAGCAGATCGCCATTTTTACTGTCAGGATCTTTGGCATACACATACGCCAGGTATTTTCGGGCTTCCAGGCCCTGACCAAGTTCAAAATGTGCGATACCAAGTTTGGTGAGTACATCCAGATCGCCGGGTTTGATTTCCTGGTATTGCGTGAGCAAATTTTTAGCTTCCGCCCAACGGCCATCGGAAAACGCTTTTTCACCGTTGCGTTTCAACGCGGCCGGGCTTTGGGATTCAGCCTCCATGGTGCTGAATAAAAACAAACAAATGAATAAAATACTGCGCAGCACTCCTGAATCGTTCAATGAATGAAAGGCAAAAGTATCGCTTTTCACCGGCCTCAAGGCATCATTCGGCGAAATGTAGAACCATTCCTGTCAAC
>JAEUUR010000388.1 GCA_016787465.1 Saprospiraceae bacterium
CACTGACGGTATTAGGCACGGTCCAGTTGTACATCCTTCTCGTCGACAACTGATTACCAATAGGAGTAAAAGTTGTGCCGCCGTCCGTGGAATAACTCAATTGAAAATTTACAGTATTGCCAGGTGCGTCCCATTGAATTCTTTGAAGCTCGCCTGGGGCAAATCCTTCGCCTCCATTGGGGTAAATCAATTTAATGCTGTCGTAGACGAACTCCCAAACCAAATGGTAATCCTGCGGGCCGAAGGGGACATCGGTACCTATCAGTTGTATTTGATATGCGCCTTCAGCGGGCAATGAAATGGTAACTTGTTCCACATTATTCAGGGAGTCTCTTCCCTGTACGGCCGCGGAGTTCAAAGCCGTAGGGTTTGGTGTAGGATTGAGTTTCCAGGGCAAATAAGTAGTTGCACCGTCCGGTGTGGTTACTTTCAGATCCAGGTCGTTCAACAGTGCTTTCGAGTTCAATGGAGACGCTGGAGGATCGGCCCAAACAACCATGAAACGAACTTGATTCAGGTTTGCAGGAACGTTCACCTGATGTGTAGCGGTTCCGTTGTTATCAACTGCACCTGCAATATAATTCTGACTTGTAAGTAATTTATAAGCTCTCCAGACATTAATATGCCCCCAGCCGAACCTGAAATCCGGGCCGGCATTTCCCAGGTCGTTAGCGGTGTTCAATATCGCGGCTTTAAGCAAAGCTGAAGGAGGATTCTGGCCGCCGTTGTTCACTTTATAAACCTGGGTAAGTTGTGCCAAACAGCCGGCAATTCCGGGCGCCGCGGCAGAAGTGCCTGAAAACGCCCAGTAAGTATTGTCGATATCTGTTGAGCCCTGGCCTTCGCCATACGCAGAGATGTCGGGTTTCAAACGTCCGTCGTAAGCGGGGCCCCTGCTTGAATAATTATTGATTGTAGCATCTACATTCAGGTTGGCCGTTGCAATCGCATTTTTCGCCATTTTATGGCCACCTGTGATGTTGCCCCATTGGGCGCCTGCGCCGTATCCGCAATCTTGGCCATTGGCGTTCCCCGCCGAAAACACATGCATCAACGTTGGATGTTGGAATAACTGTTGGTCGACGGTTTGAGTGGTGGTGGTATATCCAGCATTGCAAAAATCTGAATAGGAAGTGTTTGTAATGGTAATACCTTCGTTGAGGTGCAGGGGCAGGGTTTCATCCTGAAAATCATTCACATAATCAACGGTGTAGATATCTGCGCCTGCAGCCATCCCTTTTTTGGTTGGATCAAGGTTGCCGGCGCCGCCCATTACGCCGCCAACGCCATCGCCATGATTCGCTTCTTCAGCAGGCCTGTCGGCTCGGTTAAATAATCGACCTTGAAAGTCGATGTGCGGCCCCAGGTTGCCATCGTCGCGTACCAGTGCTTTGACCCCTGCGCCGTTCAGCTTCAAACCTGCGCCGTGATCGCTGTCAATGGTATTGGAACGGTGTAAGGAGCGGCCATCGGTATCTTCAGGCTGGCCGGGAGGAGGAATCAGTTCCAGATATTGCACGAAAGGCAAGGCGGCAATGTCGGTAAGTTCCTGGATCAATACACGCACCTGAATCAGGTTATTTTGCGTACCAATTTTAATCAACTCCATGCCGTTCGATTCGCACCAAGCCTTTTTTTCTTCCATAGAAACATTCGGATACACCTGCAAATTGATACTCACCCAATCACCGGAAACGGCCCAATCGCCATAGGGCGGTTCTTTCAGGGTTTTGGCCATTTTCCACGCGGGCTGCAAGGCTACGATGCTATAGGGATCAAACGTTTCCAGTTTTCCAAGTTCAAAATCCTGAGGAATAAGCGTCAGGTAAACCGATGGGTAAACGTATCCGATAAATTGAAGTCCCAATTTTTCAACTTCCGTGCGTTGACGTTCGGAGAGGGTGCGTTCGAACTGGATAAAACGAACATACTTTCCATTGACCAATTCACCGTCGGACACATGGTGTTTCCCTTTCTCCAGGTGAAAATTGGCCGGAAGTTGTTCTTTTCCCCAGGCGAAGTGCGCGGGTTGGGTTTGTTGGGCTGTTGCAAATGCAGTACAAAGGCAAAATAAGCATGTGAGGATTCTGGTCATGTGCAGTAAGGAAGTTTGATTCGGAAAAGTATATACTTGGGTCAGATTCAGCATTAAAATCCGGCAACAAGCTCTAAGGTGCGGCAATTTCATGAAATGCGGCGTTCACATATTGGAAAAACTGAAGAAATGTATGGAGTTTTCAAAAATCACAGGCACTATTTCGCATCTATGATACGCATCAACCAATCCTTCTCCGCAACCAGCGGCGTAGCGGCAATTTCCAATTTCAGGACTTCTACCTTGCGTTTTGACATCCATGATTGATTTGCAATCCTTTTGACGAACCGAATAAAATTTTTATAAGCCAATCTCTGTTGTTCCGTGACTTGCTTTTTACGGCGCAGATAGGCGCCGAGGCTCGACAACAAGCTATCCAGTGCCACAATTTCACCCGTATCGACATACATCTTTGCCAGCATCGCTTTGGCAGTCAGATTGTGCAACACATCATCAAAATCCATGGTTTGAAGCAATGGCATGGCTTGTTCAAAATCGCCCTTTTCACAATAATACCGCGCAAGATTGAAAGAGTAAGTGCCATGCTTTTGCGCTTCCGGCAAATAATCGCGGTACTTGTGTAAAAAATCCAACACCCATTCATACGCATTTAACCGCAAGCCTGCAAAAGCGATGTTGGTATACGTGAACCGGGAAATCCCTCCCTGATCCAAAAAAACACCGCTGTCCAATCCTTGACGGTACAAATCGAATACTTCTTTCAGATAAACTTCCTCCCTGAGGTTAATCCGGTGAATACAAAAATTAATGGCGATGAGGTAAACATCGCGCAGTTCTTCCACCGGAAATTGCTGACCTGCCGTCTGCAAGCACGTTTTTAGAGAAAAAAAACTTTCGTCGTTTAATGGCTCGGTCAGCGATAAATACCCAAAATAGTACACTGCAATCGCTGTGTGTTGCAATAACTCTGGTCGCGACCGAACATAGGCTAAAACCATCGGTAACATCCCGGTATCGAGTTCCAACTTGAACACCTTTTGCCGGGAAACAACCCCGCAAGCATTTTTTAACTTTTCAGCGAGAAAGGCCAGGTCATGGGAATTCACCAGCGACTGAAGTTGTGTTGCGGTGTTGCGGCCGTGCTGGATGGATTCCTGATAGTCTTCAAGGGTCAGTTGATACATCTGACGCAAATAAGCTGCATTTTTGATGGATTGGCTATCCAAACCAGATCGGCTTTTATTCAGTTTCTCGCGAAAAAAATGCCCTAAACCGCGCTTTCTGCAAGCGCTTAATAAATAATTCACCGAGGCATGGGGCTCTTTTTGCCACTCCTGCCATGCAAGGTAAGTTTCCAGGCTGCTTAACAGATAATTGCAGGTGTGGTGAAAGTGAGCCTTCTCTTCTTTGTTTTTTTGTTTAGATGTATTTTCAAAAAAATCCGAGAAATCAACTAAGTTGTTTCTTTTCTTTTTGAGCGTACTAAACAAAGAAATTATTTCTAAATTTTGATTAAAAGCCGGACTTTTTAAAAATTTTTCAGCCCAATGCCAATCAGACTTAGTAAAAGAAGTTAATATTTTAATGATTTTCATCCTGTAAAAGAATAAAAAAATTTCGATAATACAGATTTTTTGTAGTAATTTTTATTAACAAATACTACCGATGTTTGAGTCAGAAATCGTTGGAGCAGGCAATAATTAAACCTTTTTCCATCGGTGTAAAACACTTTCCAATATGAACAATAGCTACCGGCTTTTTTTACTCGGAATCATCTGGTTCCTATTCTGTCAGGAAGGCAGCGGGCAGGGCTGGCAGCGTTTTTGGGGAGGCGCGGGAAACGAACGCGCATTTTCCGTACGTCTGAGCACAAACGGAACCCTGGAAGTTTTGGGTAGTCGTTCGGATAGCGCTTCAGTTGACACTGATTGGTTGTTTTTAGAAGTCGATACCCTGGGTGATATCCAGGAGGAAGGGTATTGGGGACGTGTCGACACTTCCGAGTCGCCAATCGCTTTTTTCCCTTTTGGAACGGGGCGCCTGGTCATCGGCACTGAAAGTTGGCCCGAAAACATTCCTCCAACGATTGACACCAGAAGCGCCATTGTTTGGGGAATACACGAGGCGCCCGATGGATTTGTTCCGCTTGGCAGAAGCACCGACGTCATTTCGCTGGCCTATAGCGCCACAGCAGCACCAAATGGTTATTTGATCGCAGGGGCAAATGCCCAGCCCATTTTCGACAGCTATTTCCCTCAACCCTATCTGGTTAACCTCGATGAGAATGGAAATTTAAAATGGGCAAAAACGTATCCATTGTTGGATGAAATCGGTAATGCCGCCGCCATTGTAGCCATCGATTCGGATGCCAGTATTTTAGTGAACTATGCGTACTTCAACACAAATGGGCTAACGACGCAACTGCTGAAACTGGACAGCCTGGGGCAAGTACTGACTGAAAAAAGATTACCGCTACCCGGTATCGTTCCTGGTGCAGCTTTGCGGATGAATAACGGGCAAGTATTATTAACTGGAAACACTGCTTCTCCGCAATCCGATCTTTTTGTGGCCGCCATTGATCCCCAAACACTGGATACCTTGTGGACCAAGGTTTTGCCCATTGACGGCAGGGTTACGCCTCATGATTTGATGCAATTACCAAACGGCCATTTTGTGATAAGTGGCGAAGTATTACCGGAAGGCGGACAAAACCGGGATGGGTTTGCAGCCCGGATAGATGATAGCGGGCATCTAATATGGTACAAAACGTATGGTGGCATCCAAGGAGATATCCTGTGGGATGTGACCAGCGATACGTCCGGCACTTGCCTGTATTTGGTTGGCCAAACAGCTTCTTTTAGTTTGAATGGCAACCTGCAAGCCTGGCTTATAAAAACCGACAGCAATGGCATTGCATGGTCGAATGTAATAGAGGGAAAGGTATTTTGGGATACTTTTGAAAATTGCAGCCTGGATGGTGGCGAGCCTGTACTGCCTCATTGGATCGTCGTCGCACAAAGCCCTGACGGTCTTTTATATACCACAACGGACAGCTCGGGCACTTATCGACTTGAAGTAGGGCCCGGCGATTGGAAAGTAAGTGTTAGTCCTGCTTCGGGATATTGGTCGGCCGGCTTTGATACCCTTTCATTTACGTTTGGACCACTTCCCGACAGCATGGTGTTAGATTTTCCCTTTCAAGCGGTATACGAATGCCCCTTGTTGGATGTAGACATCTCCACGCCATTTTTGCGTCGTTGCGCCGATAATACGTTTTTCATTCGATACTACAACTTCGGCACAGCGGAGGAAACTGACGCAAGGGTTGAAGTTGTGCTGGAGCCATATTTTGTGAACCCGCAGAGTACCCAGCCGTTTGTTCAAATTGGCGACACCTTGATCTTTGAACTCGGTTCAGTACCCACCTTGAGCGGAGGCTCCTTTAATTTCAGCGCATATCTTGATTGCGACAGCACTTTTTTAGGTCAGGTTCATTGTGCAGAAGCTTATATCCTGCCCGACTCATCCTGTTTTGAATTTAGCCCTCAATGGGATGGTTCAAGCCTGGAGGTAAGCGGGTTTTGTGCCGGCGACTCTGTCGTGCTGATTGTAAAGAATGTTGGCCTTGCCATGCAAGACGCCGTTGAATACATCATCACTGAAGATCAGATTATTTTCAGAAAGGCAATGTTGCAATTAAACAGCGGGCAGGACACCACCTTTGTAATTTACCCCAACGGCGCAACGGTCACTATCCTTGTTCATCAAACTCCTGAGCATCCTGGCGACAGTCAGCCCATGCTGGTGATCGAAGGTTGCGGCGATGGTTTGTTTAGTACAGGCTATGCGTTTCAATTCCCACAAAACGACGGCAATCCGGGAGTGGACATTGAATGTCGCGCAAATATTGGCTCCTTTGATCCGAATGATAAAACAGGCATTCCGCTTGGCGTCGGAGCGGAGCATGTAGTTTCGCCAGGGGTTCCCATCGAGTATTTGATCCGTTTTCAGAATACGGGTACCGATACCGCTTTCAGCGTCCGTATCACCGACGAATTATCCCCGGTTCTGGATATTTCCAGTTTAAAAATCGGCGCAGCTAGCCATCCTTTCAAATGGCGACTTGAAGGAGCCGGGCGCCTGGTTTTCGACTTCAATCCGATAGAACTACCCGATTCAATTGCCAACTTTTTCGGTTCAATGGGATTTGTAAAATTCACAATACAAGCTTTAAAAACAGCACCTCCAGGAAGCCAAATATGGAACCGTGCCGGCATTTATTTTGATCAAAATGAAGCGGTTATCACCAATCAGACGCTTCACACCATTGAAATTCCGGAAAACTTCCTGCTCACCAACGTAGAAGAGCCAAGCAAAATAAACACTTTGATTCCTACTTTTCTATCGGCTCATCCGAACCCTGCCGGTGAAATTTTAAATGTGCGGCTAACGCAGCCCTTTACCTCAAAAGGGCTGCAGTTAGCAGTGCTGGATGTGTTAGGCAGGAAAGTTTTGAGTAAGACATGGCCAGCAGAAGCTGACACCAGCACCATGAGCGTCGGACAATTGCCTCCGGGGTTTTATTTCCTGGCTGCATATGGTGCACAAGGGCAAGTGATTGATGTGATCCGATTCACTAAACACTGATAAGCCGTCAAAACCTAATAAATCAATCTATGCACGTTTTAAAATTCAAAGGAATGCTCGCAATGATGAAAACACACTTGAAATTCTTGTTGTTATTCGCGCTGACAAATTGGATGTTCGCAACCAATGGTTTTGCACAGGCGAATGATTGTCAGAATCTGAACCAACCAGCGCGCATTGGCGACTCAATGCATTTATCGCCTTTTTTTTGCGGCAGCACCCTTTTAAAATATTGCGGCACTAATCAAGGTATGACCAACGATTCCTTCTCCGGTGTTTCTTATCCGCAAGCCGGTTTTTTCCGATTTTCCGCTTGTGAAGATTCCGTTTCATTCAAACTTTCTGTGTTTGATTGCATACCCTCGGCCGGAGCATTGAATTTCTCCATTTATCCCGGCAACATGTTATCCAACAACCTGCTCGACATTGACACTGTACAAGACTTGGCAACGGGGCTGCTCACGTTTACCGGAGCCAGTCCAGATACTTTTTACACGATCATGGTGAGTGGCGTTGACAACAGCGTGTGTTCTTTTTCAGTAGAAGCGATAGCCGGCATTGGAACTGCCTCGTCCGTACCTGATAGTTGTGTGTGTACCGAAGAGAGCGTTACCGGGCCAGACTTCATCTGCCCGGGCGAACTTTATACGTATACCGTTACTTTACCTTCATGTACGGTTTTCCCTACAGATCCGATCGGTGGAAACGGATTGTTTTGTGTGCCGGACGGCGCGTGTCCGCCAAAGCCAGATTCCCTGGTTTACAAATGGCATATTCCGCCAGGAACCTCTTTTATTGGAGACAGTACCGGGCTTACTATTTCCATACAACTTGATCCTGCTTATGGAGCAATGGATACGATCCGAAACGATTCCATTTGGCTGGAGTGGCACTATGTCTATTCCGACAGTTCGGTGTTGGATTCACTTAACTTTTGCGCATGTTACGGTGCAGGT
>JAEUUR010000427.1 GCA_016787465.1 Saprospiraceae bacterium
CCTGATTGTTGGTTAAAACGCCATCTATATCGAAAATGAAAGCGCGAATAGCTTTCATTTTATCGAATACATGCACAAGTTCGACCTCAGAGGGTTGGTCTGGCTGCATTTCGGCAATTACATTTTGTTGGATACCGAAAGTGGTTATTTGTTGGCTGCTCTCCATTCATATACCCATTTAGCCTGAATTTGTTCCAGGTGGCCTTCGTTACATTCTTCCTTTTTCCCTTCAAAGTTTGGGATTTCTAAGATCCATTCAAGAAGTTGCGTGAACCGAATGCGGTAAATTTTACTTTCGTCAAAATCATCGCCGAATCGATCATAGAGCGCCATGGCAATATCTTCATGGTCGGGCCAGGCAATCGGCATATTGTTTATATCATTAAAAGGCATAGTAGCAGGTAGTCAAATCCGGTTAATGTTCGTGTCCGATAATTCGTTTTTGATCAGGGATAGTGACGGTGATGTCGGCTGATTCATCCAGAATAATGCATTGGCACCCGAGTCGGCTTTCAAGCCTGGGGTTGATTGCACGGTCAATAAAATCCTCTTCTTTGTCAGAAATTTCCTCTAAAAACGACTCTCCTTTTTCGATGTAAACGTGGCACGTGGAGCATGCGCACACGCCACCGCAATTGTGGTTGAGGTGTATGTCAAATTCTTCAGTGATTTCAAGAATGGATAAGTCTTCGAAGTTACCGCTAACGGTTTTCGTTGGGATACTGGAATCTTCGAATTGAAAACGTATTGTTGCCATAGAGCGGGCAAAGATATATGATGCCCCTTGGAAACAAGTTCGAATTGAAAAGGTTTAATTTGTCTTTATAAACTCAGGCTATAGGAAACAACAAGCAGCCCAAGTAGCACAATCAGTGGCGTTCCGAATGTTTTTACCTGATTGACCTCATAAACCTCGATCTTTTCAAGGTCGTTGGTTGTAATTTCAATTCTTCCGGTTTCTGGCAACAGCGCCAGAAATGCCTGGTCAGGATAGAACAAAACATCATTTTTACTCCAGGTAGCATCCATTCTGGAGCGAATCAAAGTTATTTCCATTGCTTCTGCCGGCGCCATTTTGGTGATATTGCAAATCACCCGATTGGGTTGAACTTCTACTTTCGACATGTACCACACATTGGTTTGTGGGTGTGCCGGGTCAATTAAATAATGGTCGAGCGGTTTATTGATCAGTTTTTCCAACCGCTCAGTTGGCAATCTGTATCGCTGATAATGCAGGCAGGAGTACAGGCCTGAAAGCAACATGAAAAGGGAAAAAATTCGTACGTAGTTTTTCATTTTCTTAATTTTCTCAAAAGTTAAAACCAATCAATAAAGCTGGTAAAATTACAAATCCATTTCTAGTCTTGAATTTGATTGGATACCCATCCTGACTGTAAATATATGGTTCGCGGGCATATTCGATACCCCAGGGGGCCGTCAATTCAATAACCGCGCGTTTGCCGACCCACCATTGAACGCCCCATTTTACCATCACTTTAGCAGTAGTTGACGTATAAGCAATCGTATCTACCCCTCCAGTTAGGAACCGGTATTGAAGAAACGAGGATTTGAGTTTACCATACCTGCAATCGGCGCCTATGTACAAGCCGGATTTCCTACCCGTAAAACGACCTTTAAAAAATGACTTCACGTACAGCCCTGCTTCAAAACTTCCAGGGCCGACGGCAGGGTTGTAGTTGTCGTAGTTTTCGTAATATTCTTCAAAAAACTTATTGTAAATGGCGCCTATGTGAACAAAATCCGTTGGGTGGTATTCCAAAGCTGCCATCCAGCTGGTATTGCCGCGTTCGAACCACTGAACGCCAATTCCATTTGAAACTGACCATTTGTGTGCTGGGTTTTGGGCTGAAAGCGAAAAGGTCAGACAAATATATCCGACAATCTGAATGTATCTTTTACGCATGGCTTATTTAAAATGAAAAACCGAGCGAAACGCCAGGCTGCATGATGAACGTATTTTCAAAGTAAATCACCTCTTTTCCTGTTAAAGCATCTGGGCCATATGGAATTCTGCTGTTCTCGAATCCGACAGGCGCAATCAATTCAAAAAAAACGTGTTTCCCTAGTTTCCATTGAATCCCCCATTCAAAAAGGAATTTGTTGGTTTTTATTTCGACGTCAATCTGCTCAAGTTCACCATTATTACGGTTGTAGTCATAACGCACCGATTTCAGAACGCCTGATCTTGCTTCCGTACCAAGAAAAAAGCCTGATTTGCGTCCGGTTAATTTTCCATGCAAGTAATATTTGAGATAAAAACCGGCATCATAACTTCCATTCCGACTCGGATAATTCAGTGAGTAGTATGAAAAATAATCCAAGTTTTCAATATCGAAAAACAACGCGTACAGCAATCCTGCCTCTACATAATTGTTCAGTCGGAGCCCTCCATTAAGGGTGTAGGAGCCGTAAGTGTTTTCAAACCAATGAAACCCTACGCCATTTTGAAATACTACTTCAGGTCGGGAATTCTGCCCGGTAAGCATGGTTCCATAAGCACATAAAGCAGCAAATAAAAGGTGCATTTTTTTCATATCATGTTAAATATTTAATCAAAGACGCATAAAAAACTCGAATGGTTTGTTGCCATGTGGATAACTTTAACAAGGTAAAGGTTTTTTTTTGTGATTAAAGTCCACATTTTTGCAAATATTCCTTTGGGAATGAAAAATTTGAAGTCTTAATGTTAGACTCCTGAAAATCAGAAGATACTTATTATGGAATATGGAACGCATCCTGCTCCTGTTCAGGAAACACCGGAGAACAGGTTTTGGAAGTTTAAAGAACTGAAGATTTATGCATCGACCGAATGGTTGGCAGATAATAAAAAGAAATATCGCCAAGTTTTCGACCGACTGGAAACAAGCTATATATATGCTGAGTTGTCGTTTCAGAACAAACAATTTGACCAGGATGACTGGGAGATTAATGTGGAGTTGAAATGTTTTGCTGTAAAAAAACAAAAAAAGGAAATCTGCTCCCTACCCTTCCGTCGGAAAGTCAGTAAATATGACCCGATTGGGTATATCCGCGAAGGATGGGGCAATAAACAGGAAGGCATATTTTGGAAAAAAGGAGCCTATTATTGGGAGGCATGGATTGAAGGTGAAAAAGTTGCCACCAAATATTTTTACGTCGAAGACGCCGGCCGGAAAATCACACGGGGCGATAATCCATACTGTCAGATAACCTCGCTTCGCATGTACGAAGGGCCGTATGACGATATGCCAGAGTTTGAAAGAAACTACCTGAAGAGATTTCACGGTGATGAAACACGGTACGTATATGCAGAAATCACCTTGAAAAACCTGTTGGTAAGCAAACCCTGGCAATGTGAACTATTTATCAAATATTACAACAACGCCAGGGAACTAAAGGGCCAGGTCGTGCGGCTTCAAAAAGTTGAAAAAGCAGATGAATGGATCAAAATTACAGCCGGCTGGGGAAGTAACGTGAAGGGATCCTGGCGAAACGATTTGTATACTGCAGAGATTGTTTTTATGGATCAGTTAATGGCTGTGGTATCCTTTGAGGTTGGGGAATTTACGGAGGAGGGCGCCAATCCTGTCTGGCTGCCCGACCGTGGCCATCACCAGGTTCTCTTGGAGCCCGAGCCGGAAGACACCAATACCTTTGAAGAAGTTTTAACCAAACTCGACGCACTTATCGGCCTTCAAGAAATAAAAACCAAGGTGCGTGAACACGCACAATACATTCAGTTTCTTCAACTTAGAAAAGAAAAGGGGTTTGCTGAAAAGGATGGAATCAACGTTCATTCGGTATTTATCGGCAACCCTGGCACCGGAAAAACCACGGTTGCCAAAATGATGGGCCGCCTTTACAAAAAAATGGGCCTGCTCACCAAAGGCCATGTGCATGAAGTGGATCGTACCGACCTTGTTGGTGAGTATATCGGACAAACAGCGCCTAAGGTTAAAGATGCCATTGAAATGGCCCGTGGAGGCGTATTGTTTATCGACGAAGCCTATGCCCTTGCACGATCAGCCGAAGACAGTAAGGATTTTGGCAGAGAAGTGATCGAGATACTGGTGAAAGAATTGTCGAATGGCCCCGGCGATTTGGCAGTCATCGTTGCCGGATATCCCAAAGAAATGAAAACGTTTCTGGATTCCAACCCTGGTTTGAGAAGCCGTTTCAAATTAACTTTTGAATTCTCTGATTACTTACCGCAGGAACTGTCAAGTATTGCCGATTTTGCCGCACATGAAAAGGAGGTAAGCCTCTCTTCGGATGCCAAAGTATCCATCGACGAATTGATTACGGAAGCCTTCCGCGCGCGCGATCGCGCATTCGGCAATGCACGTTTTGTATACGACCTGATTGAAAAAGCAAAGGTGCAAATGGGGCTCCGGATTATGGATTTGCCAAACGTACGCAACTTACCCTCCGAAGCATTAACCGTCATTATTCGTGACGATGTTGATAAGGTAGAAGTATCCAGAAAACGACCGCTTCCCTTGATCCCTGTCGACGAAAAGCTCCTAACTGCGGCGCTTCACGAACTCGATGGCCTGATTGGCATGCACAATATCAAACGCGACATACGCGAATTGGTGGAATTGGTGCGTTACTACCGGGAAAGCGGCAGAGATGTGCTTGGGCGATTTTTCCTGCATACCGTTTTTGTCGGCAACCCTGGCACAGGCAAAACGACCGTTGCCCGCATCCTCACCAAAATTTACAAGTCACTTGGCGTACTGGAGCGCGGCCACATGGTTGAAACTGACCGTCAAGGGCTGGTAGCAGGTTATGTCGGACAAACTGCCATTAAAACGGCTGAACGGGTGGATGAATCCATCGGAGGCGTACTTTTCATCGATGAAGCGTATGCGTTGAGTTCAGCTGCTGCAAGAGGCAGTCATGGTGATTTTGGCGACGAAGCCATACAAACTTTACTCAAACGGATGGAAGATCGTCGGGGCGAGTTTTTTGTTTTCGTGGCAGGTTATCCTGAAAACATGGATAATTTTCTCAAAGCCAACCCTGGTTTGGCCAGTCGGTTCGACAAAGTTTTGCGTTTCGAAGATTATGCGCCAGAAGAACTTTTAGAGATCGCATTGCATATGTTCAGTCAGGAAAAATACCGTGTGGAAGAAGACGCACGCGAACACCTGGGAAAATACATGGCATTCTTACATCAATTCCGTGATAAATATTTCGGAAACGCCAGAACCGTACGTCAGGTCGTTGTAGAGGCCATTAAAAACCAAAACTTGAGGCTTTCGGCTTCTAAAACAACAGAAGGGCATACATCCCAGACAATTACACTCGACGATGTGGCAACATTCACCTTCGACAAAGACAAGCTGAATTTATTCGCACGCAGGGGTATAGGATTTTAATTTTGGTGAGGTTAGTTAGGTTATTTGCACAAGCAACACTAAATAATCAAACGCCATTAACCTGAAAATTTTGGTTTCCTTCAAACCGCTTGCTAATCAACCTCCGCTTTGCAAACAAACATGAACAGGACATGGGCTGATAATGCTTTGGTCCAAGCTATTCAATCCGGTGGCGCCATGCGCGATGAGGCGCTTAAATGGTGGTTTCAAAATCAGGAACTGCGCATTTGGGTGATTCAATATGCTTTGCGGCATGGTGGCGACCGACAGGATGGCGAGGATCTTTACCATGATACTTTTTTATCCTTCGACAGGTTGCTGCGTACGGGTAAGTATCGAGGTGAATCATCTCTAAAAACCTTTTTTATCGGCATTGCTAAATGGCAATGGCTCAACCAACAACGGAAAATGGGACGTACCATTTCCTTGGAGGCGGATGAAAAATTCATGCTGGAGCGATTCTCCGAAGATGACATGTTTGTTAAAGAAAGGCAGGCGCTTTTTGAAATGCTTCTTGCAAAAATCGGCGAAAGGTGCAAACGGCTCCTGACCATGTACAAGTTGAATTTTTCAATGAAAGAAATTGCAGCTGAAATGGGATATGCAACCGACCAGGTCGCCATGAACCAATGTGCAGAATGCCGAAAAAAACTCAAACACCTAATTGAAAACGATCATGAATTATTGGATGTTTTACAAAACTAATCGCACCCGCTTCAATGAAAAATGTTCTACTACATGAATGACAAACTGGAAAACGAAGCTTTCGAATCCCTGATCGCTTCCGACCTCAGTGCCAAAATGAAACATTGGGGCAATGGCCCCACCCAACCTGAAAATCCACGTGGTGGCAATTGGCTGAAATTACTGGCCCTGCTGCTTGTCGGAGGTGCAATCTGGTGGTTTTGGCCATCCAGACAACCGGCGCCTCCCCCACCCCCCGTGATGCCACCGCCAACAAAAGAAGTTGTACCTGTGCAGGAATCTGCGCCGATGGCCCAAAAAATAACTCCGCCTGAAAAACCAAAATACCTTGCGCTTGCAACAGCATATTATGTGAAACCCACTTTTTCACACCAGGTACGAGGGGAAGAAACTGAAGAAGAGCATATGATCCATGAAGCACAAATGGCTTTTTCAGAAAATGACTACCAGGCTACCCTTGTTTTAGCTGAAAAAGCGCCGGCAGCTTACGCGTCCGATGCCGATTATATCCAGGCACATGCGCTTTTTAACTTGAAAAAATACACTCAAGCGGCTAATCTGTTCGAAAAACTGAAAATTTCAGTGCGATATGGCGAAGCGGCCGAATGGTACTTCATATTATCGCTGCTGCCCAATTACGATCAGAATAAATCATTGATAAATAAGGACTTAGTTCGAATTTCCAATGATGGAACCCATACCTATAACAGACAGGCGGCAGCACTTCGTAACCAATTGAAATAACCTATGACTACAAACTTTGACTTGTTCCCTAACCTGCTGGAAATGGAACAGCGCCTGCGCGCTGATTTGAGTCGATACGTCAAGTCGGAAAGAGTCTACCGCCTGCAATGGGCAATGCTGGAAGGGATTATTTTATTCATCGGGTTTATCACTCCATTTATTGTCGCATACCGCAAAAGTGGACTCTATCCCACCGAATTTTGGGTGTGGTGGTGCCTGATAACCCCACCGGTAGCTGCAGGGTGCGCTATCCTCATGCGTGTGCTGAGCGTTCAGGATAAATGTCTCACCAACAGAAAACGCATCCGTAGGATGGGGCATCTACTCTCGCAAACAGAGTTGGATATTCCGCTTTGCACCAGTGATGAAAAGGCAAATGAACTGATGCGCAACTGGCACAAGGAAGCTGGTAAAATAGAAGCGGATTATTAAATAAATTCAGCAATAATTTTCTTGCAAGGTTAGGTTTTCGAGGCTGAACACACAAATAGGAAAACAAACTCCTATTCATCTTGTGTTAAAATGAAACGATCAAGACCTTTATTAATACTGGCAATCAGCTTGTTTTTCACTGTCGATGCATTGTGCCAACAAGCCATCCAATCCGTAGCCAAATCAACAGAATTTACTATTCCAGTCTCCCCTGCCTTTGATTTGCTTGCAGTGAGTCCATCGCAAATCACAAGGCCTAATAATATCCGGGAATTTAAAGTTGATTGGTCTTTTCGATCCTGGAGGCTGAAGCCGAACATTGCAATTCAGGCCCAGCCGGTTTGGGAACTGTTTTATAACCGCCCGGATTTATCCAGGTATCGAAAGGCGTCTTCATTCATGAAAACGCTATCAACCTTGGATGTTTCAGCCGGTACCATTGAAGATGCCGACCAAAGCAGAAGGGCTTCGCTTGCCTTTAAAATAAACCTTTTTAGGCAACGTGATCCATTAAACGATATGCGCCTGTTTGTCGGAATTGATTCCAGCTTCCGAAAAAGGCAGGATCAGTTGTCTTCGCAAATTCGGGATGTAAAGCAACAAAAAAAGGCACCTGGACTAACATCCGATCAAAAACTCAGGCTTTCCTTGCAATCCGACTCCCTGATGCAATTGTATGATATGGAATCCCGTATCCAGAAAGAAAGGATCAAAGATGTGGCCCAAACGTATGTCAAATCGTATTGGAATGCTGCCCATATTGATCTGGCGTATGGGCGGGTGTTTTCATTTAACAATGCGGCGTTGGATAGCCTAAGTATGAAAGGACAAGCATCTGCCGTATGGCTTAATGGAAGCGCTCCTCTTGGTAAAAAAGCGATGTTGACCGGCGTCGTAAAATATCTACAACAATCATCGCTGGTGTCAGATGCCACTGGAGGCGATATATGGTCAGGGGGCTTAGGGATCAGGTATGGAAGCCCAAAGTTTAATTTTTTTACAGAGTTGGTTTTTTCGAAATTTGATAATCCGCCAACTGTAGGCTCTAATACCTTGAACCTGACGCAAGCTGAACAAATTTCCATGGCCTATGGAGGCGACTGGCGGATCAATCACAACATACTGCTTTCATACGGAGTTCGGCTTGATTATGCACAAGGATTCCGGTTCAAAAACATCGTTCCTATTGCCGGCGTATCCTGTATGATGCGCTGAGCAGTGTTCGCAATTTTTCACTTAAACAACATACAAATGAAACTAATGTCTATCTGTCGCACTGCGACCCTCTTACTGCTGTTCGTGTTTTTGGGTAATTCCGGTTTTGCCCAACGCTATTTGACTGAAAAACGTCCGGATCTGGTGCTGACTAAAATTACTGCCAAAAGGGACAATTCAAATCAATTGTTTGTCATTTGGTCCATCCAGAATGCAGGAAATGCGACTGCCAAACTGGTTGGTTTAAACCGGGAATCATTGATCACCCTTGCCGTTGACGCTTCCGACAAAAAAGACGATCCGAATGTTCAGCACAATTGGTCGGCTATCGCAGAATCAGTTAATATCACACCTGTAAAAGATGAACTATTGCCAGGAGAAACCATTACAGGCAATTGTAAGGTAGATGTTCCATCAGGCGCCTGGGATAAACTGGTTTGTATTCGAACAACCATCGAGGCCAAAGATGATTTAAGTGAACTCATTCGTGAAAACAATATCAAAATCGCAGGTGTAGCGAAATAAGATGCAAGCGGGGGAGCTGTTTCCTCCATCAGGTCGGTTGACGCTTAGGTTGGCCGGCCTGTTTTGTTTTTTAAGGTAGTATTGGAAAATAGGGGCGATACCGTATTTTACAGCCCAAAAAAGGGCATGGTCTTATTTTCAAAACGCTGGATTTGGCTTCTTGTATTGATTGCAGGCGGAACTGTTTGGTTAGCCAACCTACGCTCAGGTACTGGTGAAATGCATCAGGAGGTGCCTAAAGTGGTTGATTTCAATTGGCATATTCGACCAATTCTATCCGATCGATGCTTCGCCTGTCATGGCCCGGATGAAAAAAAAAGGGAGGCCAACCTCAGGTTGGATACACGTGAAGGCGCTTTTGCGCCTGTCGATACTTTACAAGGTATTCCACGATTTGCCATCGTAGCAGGGCATCCGGAACAAAGTTTATTGATCCACCGAATTCATTCCTCCCACCCGGACTCTATCATGCCGCCAAGGGCGACACACCTGACGCTGAATGAATATGAAAAAAAATTGCTCTGGAAATGGATTGAACAAGGCGCTCAATGGAAAGATCACTGGGCCTTTATTGCACCTCAACGGCCAATTCCACCCAAGGTGTCTGATAAATTGTGGAACAAAAATCCTATTGATGCTTTTGTGTTCGACAAAATGGCTGAACATGGGTTGTCGGCCAATGAATCGTCAGATCCAGAACGCCTCATCCGGCGGGCCAGCATGGTATTAACAGGCCTGCCGCCAACACCCGGACTGGTAGAAAAGATCACTAAAAATACCACTGAACAGACATACAATGAATTAATTGACACCTTATTGGAATCTGCTGCCTACGGCGAGCGATGGGCCATGTATTGGATGGATTTATCCAGGTATTCGGATACGCATGGTTACCAGGATGATTTACCAAGAATCATGTGGCCTTGGCGCGACTGGGTAATCAAGGCTTTTAATGAAAATATGCCCTACAATCAGTTTGTTACCTGGCAGTTGGCGGGTGATTTGTTGCCTGACAAAACCAAAGAAACCCTGCTTGCCAGCGGTTTTAACCGAAACCACAAAATCAGTCAGGAAGGCGGAGTCATCGATGAAGAGTACCGGGTTGAGTATGTGGCCGATCGAACAAATACTTTCGGAAAGGCATTTTTGGGTTTAACCAACGAATGCGCCCGCTGCCACGATCACAAGTACGACCCTTTAACTACCCGTGATTATTACGGGATGTTTGCTTTCTTCAATCAGGTGGATGAAAATGGGTTTGTTCCCAATTTGCAAACACCTAAGCCATATATGATCATTTCTCCGGCAGATTTGACCACTGAATTGCCCTTTTTGAACGGTAAAGCCGGATTCAAAACACCCAAGGATACCATCCTGCAGATGATCATGCGCGATAGTGTTGGTTTGCGCAAATCCTACGTACTGGTCAGGGGCCAATACGACCAACATGGACAAGAAGTGCAGCCAAATATGCCCGCTGCCGTGCTGCCATTTGACACAACCAAATATTCAAAAAACCGCATTGGTATGGCGCAATGGTTGTTCGACCCATCCAACCCGTTGACAGCAAGGGTTTGGGTAAACAGGCTGTGGCAGGAAGTATACGGGCGGGGAATTGTAGCTACTCCCGACAATTTTGGCATGCAAGGCGCCCTACCCTCCCATCCGGAGTTGTTGGATTGGTTGGCCGTTGAATTTCGTGAAAGCGGATGGAACATGAAACACCTGCTTAAATTAATGGTTACGTCTGCCGCTTTTAAACAATCATCGGTCGTCACTAAAGATAAACTGGAAAAAGATCCCGAAAACATTTGGCTAAGCCGGGGACCACGTTTCAGGCTTCCTTATGAATTTATCCGTGATAACATATTGGCATCCAGTGGTTTATTGCATCATGAAATCGGCGGTCCTTCAGTAAAACCTTGGCAGCCTGCCGGTATTTGGGAGGAAATATCCACCGAAAAAACGGCAAATGCCTTCAGAGGAGAATACAGTTACATTCCGGATACACTCCCCGAAAAACAGTACCGAAGAAGCCTGTACACCTATCAACGACGAACGATCCCTCCTCCAACGCACCTCACGTTTGATGCGCCCACGCGCGACAACTGTGAAGTGCGGCGTACCCGTTCAAACACCCCATTGCAGGCATTGGTGATGTTAAATGACCGCCAAGTATTAACCGCTGCCCGCAAACTGGCATTTCAAATCGTACAAGGCACAAACGATCCGGCATCCAGGATAAGCGCAGCATTCCAACGTATACTCACCAGAACACCGACCAAACAGGAAATGAAACCGATTATCGCCTATTACCAAACTGAGTTGGAACGATTAAAATCAGACCCGAAATCCGTTACACAATTGCTGGAAACGGAGGGAAGTCCCGACCAGGCAGCATTAATGCTCGCTATTTCTTTATTGTATAACCTGGATGAAGCGTTGGTTTTGTGATATGCTGAATTTTTGCGGCTAATTGATTTTATTCACTTGATTATCAACACTGTAAGCAGTTGCTTCAACATAAACATGGAAGAACTAAATCATTATCTTCACCTCAACCGGAGAACGTTTTTGCACCGTTCAGCCGTTGGCATTGGCGGCCTGGCTTTGGGTTCGCTCCTGGGCAACGCATGCCAATCGCCGGGTATCGATGAGTCGGCTATAACAAATGCCCTACCCCATTTTGCGCCAAAAGCAAAACGCGTTATTTATTTATTTCAAAGCGGAGCGCCTTCTCAACTTGAATTGTTCGACTGGAAACCAAAACTCCGGCAAATGCATGGTGAGGAACTACCGGCAAGTATTCGAATGGGGCAACGACTCACGGGTATGACGGCCAATCAATCGAAGTTTCCAATGGTTGGTTCCAAAATTGATTTTAAACAATATGGTCAATCAGGCACTTGGTTCAGTGATTTATTGCCTCATACGGCAAAAATTGCTGATGATTTGTGTGTCATAAAAACAATGCACACAGAAGCGATCAACCACGACCCTGCGGTTACTTTTTTCCAAACAGGCCACCAACAACCCGGTCGGCCAGCCATTGGCTCCTGGTTGAGCTATGGCCTCGGCAGTGAAAATGCCAACTTGCCCGCATTTGTGGTATTGCTCTCAAGGGGGAAGGGCAACATTCAGCCCCTGGCGTCGCGCCTTTGGGGCAGCGCTTTTCTGCCAAGCGAACATCAGGGCGTTCAATTCAGAGGAGGTTCCGATCCGGTATTATACCTCAACGATCCGGCCGGGATGGACAGTTTGGGCCGTCGTAGAATGCTGGACGTGCTGGCAAAAATGAACCAACAACAGCTGGAATCTTTTGGCGATCCGGAAGTATCAGCCAGGATCAGTCAATACGAAATGGCGTACAGGATGCAAACCTCCGTCCCGGACTTGACAGATTTGAGCGATGAGCCTGACAGCACGTTCAGGTTGTATGGTGGTGATGCGATGGTTCCGGGCACGTTCGCCGCCAATTGCCTGCTGGCGCGGCGGATGTGTGAAAGAGGAGTCCGTTTTGTGCAGCTTTATCACATGGGTTGGGACGCCCACTCCGATGTTACCGGCATGACAAGCCGCATTGCCAAAGATGTTGATCAGGCTTCCGCTGCACTGGTTAATGATTTGAAACAAAGGGGACTGCTGGAAGACACCTTGGTAGTTTGGGGAGGCGAATTCGGTCGGACAAACTACAGTCAGGGATTGATGACCGAT
>JAEUUR010000455.1 GCA_016787465.1 Saprospiraceae bacterium
TCTCAATGAACTTGCCTTGCGCGCAGGCGCCTGGACGCGCATCGGGAACAAACTTGATAAAGGGTTTCAGGCAGATGCCGTCACGATCGTAGGCATGTTGGAGTTGAATCGCTGGGCACTGGGCTTGAGTTATGACATTACTGTGTCACAATTAACCCGCGCAAACAATGCGCG
Organism: Saprospiraceae bacterium; assembly: GCA_016787465.1. Lineage (GTDB taxonomy): Bacteria > Bacteroidota > Bacteroidia > Chitinophagales > Saprospiraceae > M3007. The sequence continues at coordinate 175 of JAEUUR010000455.1, forward strand.
CGGCGCATTTGAAGTTTCTTTAAGTTACTACCATCCAGGCGAACGCCGCAGCCGTGTTCGTTGTCCTAATTTTTAAAATCTTACCATGAAAAAGTTTTGGATTCTATTTCTCTTTTTTGCCTTCCAGTTAAGTGCGCAGCAAGTCAAAATCACGCCTTCAACTCCCAAAGCAGGCGAAACTATTCGTATCGAATTTGATTTAACCGGCAGCGCTCTGGCAGCCCATGAAAATACAGCATTTTACATCCTGGAGCAAGGTAAAGACGCCACGGCAAATTCAGTGGAAGCTGCCACGGGAAGAGAAGGAAATAGGTTGACAGGTATTTTCACCCTCAGCCCGTCGAGCAAATCGGTAGTGTTCTGGCTGATCGTTCCCGATGAGAATGAACTGATAGAAAACAATAACAACGAAGGTTATTTTATTCAGATTCACGATGCAGACGGCAAACCCATTGCCGAAACCTTTGCCGCACAAGCAGTTTTGTACCGTGATTATGGCGGCTTGTTCAATTCAAATCGTTCAGCTCAAAAAGCGTTGGACTTAATGAACCAGGCTTTTTCACAACAACCTGATTTAAAAAAGAAATATGCCGGCAGCTATTTAAATTACCTGACCGCCGTAAAAAAAGATGATGCCGGTAAAGCCGAAGCAGTCGCTTTTGCAACGGAAGTCGAAAACGCAGTTGGAATTGAAGAAGCGGAGCTTCTTGGTATTGCCCGTTTTTATGAACGTATTGGCCAAACAGAAAAGGTTAAAACGCTGAAAGATAAAATTCGTGTAACCTGGCCAAAAGGGACATTGGTAAAACAGGAAAAACGAAAAGCGATTGACATGGAGCCCGACCTGGCTAAAGCAGAAACCATGATTAGTGAGTTTTTGACCACCTTCGCAGACCAAACAGAAGAAACCAAACAAACAGGCTACAACTTGCGTCAAACGTTGGCTGGAAAATACGCCGATCAACAAAACTGGGAAAAAATGCGCAACCTTGCCGCGCAGATTTCAGATCCGCTCAGGGCAAGCCTGTACAACAACATCGCCTGGGAACTTGCAGAAAAAGGTGAATCATTGGATGAGGCAGCCTCGATGGCAGCTACCGCCACCGACATTGCACGAAAAGAAATCACCAATCCCTCCGTTCCAAAAAATACCTATACCACGTATCGGCAATGGCTGGAACAGCGCAAATCCAGCTATGCGATGTATGCTGATACTTATGCGTTTATACTGGACAAAAAAGGTGATTCCAAAGGCGCAGCGCAATTGCAAGCTGAAGTAATTGATATTTATAAAGGCGCCGATCCAGAAATGAATGAACGTTATGTCAGCTACCTTGAAAAATCAGGGGCGCCTGACTTGCGGCACAAGCTGGAAGGTTTTTTGCTTAAGGGTAAATCTACCGCGAAAATGAAAGACCAGTTTAAAAGGCTTTACATGGCGGAGGAAAAAACGGAAGCTGGAGTAAGTTCCTACCTGACCAAACTGGAAAGCGGCGCTAACGCAGCCAAACAAAAAGAAATTCTTGCCAAAATGACCAATGACCCTGCCCCTCCTTTCAATTTAAAAAACCTGAAAGGAGAATCCGTAAGCCTTGAAAGTTTGAAAGGCAAAGTGGTCGTAGTCGATTTCTGGGCAACATGGTGTGGCCCGTGTAAAGCGTCGTTCCCTGGCATGCAAAAAGCCGTTGATCATTATAAAAACGATCCAAATGTTGCTTTTGTGTTTGTCGACAGTTGGGAAAAAGGCGACAACAAAGCCAAAAATGCCGGCGATTTTATAGCCAGCAAAGGATACACGTTTAATGTATTGATTGATCAGGACGATAAAGTAATTTCTTCTTATGGCGTTTCCGGTATTCCAACCAAATATGTCATAGATGGAAAGGGTAAAATTCGTTTCAAAGCAATTGGTTTTGAAGGCAGCGATGATGGTTTGTTGGAAGAAATGAAAGTGATGGTTGAAGCCGCAAGAAATGCGCCTTAGCCTACCCTTTCTATATAGGTGAACCGAAGGTTACAAAAACTTTCGGTTCACCTGTTTTTCAAAAATTGAATCGTTTTTTCCAGATCTTCGCTTAAAATCCGATCATTTTCCAACCTTGGAACAACTTCCCGGTAGGCATGCAAGGCGTTTTCAATGGCCTGGCTTGATCGTTGTGGCCGTCGGAATTCCAGTGCCTGGGTAACAACCATCCATTCGATAGCCAAAAGGCGCTCAAGATTGAGCACTACTTTTTTAGCTTTGGTGGCAGCATTAGCAGCCATACTTACATGGTCTTCCTGGCCATTACAGCTTACTATGCTGTCGGAAGAAGCCGGCGTACAGTAGGTTTTATTTTGACTGACGATAGAAGCTGCTGTGTATTGAGCGATCATATAACCCGAGTTAAGCCCCGGTTCAGCCGTTAAAAATGGCGGCAAACCACGTTGTCCGCTGATCAGTTGATATACGCGCCGTTCCGATATGCTGCCCAATTCAGAAAGCGCCAAAGCCAGGTGATCGAGTGGCAACGCCAGCGGTTGGGCGTGAAAATTCCCCCCTGAAACAATGAGGTCTTCTTCCGGAAAAACATTTGGATTGTCGGTTACTGCGTTGATCTCCGTGGTGACCATCTGTTCAATATAAGAAATGGCATCCAGGCTGGCGCCATGCACCTGGGGTACGCAACGAAAAGCATAGGGATCCTGCACGCTTGTTTTTTCAGAGGCGGCAATTTCACTGCCGTTTAACAAATCTGAGAGGGTGTTTGCAGCGTGTAATTGCCCCTGGTGCGGCCTAACTTCATGAATACGTGCATTCAAAGGAGATAACCTGCAATTAAAAGCGTCATAACCTGTTGCAGCGTTCAAGTGTGCCTGGGAAATCAATCGGCGAGATTCAAGCAGACACCAAACTCCATATGCAGCGGAAAACTGTGTTCCGTTGAGTAGCGCCAGGGCCTCCTTGGCTTTAAATACAATAGGTTTCAGGCCCTTTTCACGCAAAGCTTTTGCTGAAGGCATTCGATGACCGTTTAACCAACATTCACCAAGTCCGATCATTGGCAAACTCAGGTGGGCCAGCGGCGCCAAATCGCCGGAAGCGCCCAGAGAACCAAGTTCATACACCACCGGTACGATGTCGCAGTTATACAAATCGATCAAAGATTGTACAAGCTCTTCGCGCACGCCTGAGTGACCGTAAGAAAGGCTTTGGATTTTCAACAGCATCATGATCCGAACAATCTCTGCCGGCACCAGGTCGCCTACCCCGACAGCATGACTCTTTACCAGGTTCAGTTGCAAAGTTTCAATGTCCTCATCAGAAATACGGATATTGCAAAGGGAGCCAAAACCCGTATTGATACCGTAAATGAGTTCGTTGGTTTGCTCGAGCTTTTGATCCAGATAATCCCGACATTTTCGAATACGGGAACTGCTGTTCGATGATAGCCTGAGTTTTTTTCGGGTTTGAACAATTTGCCCTATTTTTTCAATGGAAATATGGTCTGGGCTAATTTCGTGATAGTCTGGTTGCGACATAAGGTTGAGCTTTGGGGCGCGAAGATAACCCATCCCGTTGTTAAACTTTTGCAAACCAAAAAAGTGACATTGGAATCAGTCTAACTTTGCACCGGATTTTAAACAATTCTTAACAGCAACATTCTTTCACCAATTCAACAATATCATGGAAAGGAACAAACAAGTTCAATTCGGTCTCTTGGCACTCCTGGCTATCCTTCTGGTTGCCAATTTATTCGGAGGCGGCTTCAAAGGTTGGTTAGGCAAATCGGAAAGTGATAAAATACGCGAAGCGGCTGTGCATACGACAGGCGGCACGTCGCAAGGCAGCGGGAACATTCCCGGCACCAATGTTACGGCTACCACCATGCCACAAGGCGCATCTGATGTTCCACAAGGCCCAACAACCAGCATTCAATACGATAATTCCGAATTTGACTACGGAACAATCGATGAAGGTGAAATCATCAAACACATTTACAAATTCAAAAACACAGGTGATATTCCATTGCTGATCAGCAACGCTAAAGGTTCATGTGGATGCACCGTGCCTACTTGGCCTAAAGAACCGATCCAACCTGGTCAATCCGGCGAAATCAAAGTTGAATTCAATTCTAAAGGAAAGCCAGGCCCTCAACGCAAACAAGTTACTGTGACGGCAAATACCACACCGACAGAAACTTTTCTCGTCATCAAAGGCGAAGTACGCGGTAAAGAACAGCCGCTGACCAAAGGAAGCCATTGATATTTTATGCGCATTAATATAAGTCCTTAGCAATAAACCTGCTAGGGACTTATGTTTTTCTAAACAGTTACTGCGGTGGTTTACAATACCGCTTGGCTGCTCCAACTACTTTTTCTGTAAACTGTATGTGCGGTATGATTGCTGCATATTCCGGTGTGTGCCCCAACTTTTCAAGGGATATTTCTACACCATCAAAATCACCCCTGCTCAATTGTAATTCAAAATTGAATAGTTGCTCTCTTTTAAACTTTTCAAATACAACGACATGATCTGGTTTAGGTTTCAGCTTTAGGTATACGAAACACAAAATGCAAGCAGATACAAATCCGGCAAACCCTGAAAACATCAACATTTTAAACCCAAAACCTCCTTTTTGAATACGCAAATCTTCATACTGACGCTGAAGCATTTGTTTTTCTTCCCGAAGTGTTTTGGCTTGATCAAAAAGTTTTGACCAGTCACTTTCATAACTTTTTGACTTTTTTTCTGTTTCAGTCAATTGTTTTTCCAACGCCAAAATGCGTTGTTCCTGTGCTTCAATTAATGATTGCAGGTGTAGATTATCATTTGGATCAGGCGCCATGGTTGTTTCTGTTTGTTGCAAAATTATCTTTGTGGGCCCAGTTTTACTCAGAATTTTTTGAATAGCATGAAAATTGACATTCTTGCAATCGGCATACACCCTGATGATGTTGAGTTAAGTTGCAGCGGAACACTTCTGCGTCATGCCGAACAAGGTAAAAGTTTCGGCATCCTGGATTTAAGTCAAGGCGAACTCGGTACCCGCGGCACGGCAGCTTTAAGAAAAAAAGAGGCCGCTTTGGCCGCTGAAATACTTGGCAGCAAGTTTCGGGAAATATTGGACCTTCCCGATGGCTTATTCTCCCATACACCTGAAAACTGGCTGAAAATTGTGAAGGTCATCAGAACGTATCGCCCTGAAATTGTGCTTTGTAATGCCATCGACGACCGGCATCCTGATCATGGCAGGGCGGCCAAAATGGTGCAGGATGCGTGTTTTTATGCGGGCTTGGCAAAAATATCGACCGTTGACCAACAAGGCCTCCCTCAGGAAAAATGGCGCCCCAAAGCAGTTTACCATTACATTCAGGACAAACAACTGACCCCCGATTTTGTGGTGGACATCACACCTTATAAAAACAAAAAGATGGAAGCGATTCTGGCATTCAGTTCCCAATTTTATATTTCGGGAAACGCAGAACCCGATACACCCATTTCCGGAAAAGATTTTATTGATTTTATGGAAGCAAAAATGCGCGTATTCGGCCGTTCAATCGGTGTCGAATTTGCGGAAGGTTTCACCTGCGCGCGCGTACCTGGCGTGAGCGATTTGTTCGATCTTTCCTGAGCGCCTTGTTAACAATTCCATAAATCCCCCGTGGTGATACCGCACTTCCTGATATTTGTGCGTCTCAAGCATCACCGAATTAAAAACATACAAAAACAACATTTCAAATGAAACGCATCTTTGCCCTTTCATTTCTCGCAATTCTTTCATTATCAAGTAGTTTTGCAAACAACGAACCGCCAGGATTCAAAATCAGGGTTAAACTTGAGAATTACCCGGAAAAAGAACTGCTACTCGGATTCCACTACGGTGAAAAACAATATGTGAAAGACACTGCCGTGCTCGGCGCCGATGGTTATTTCACCTTCCAGGCCGACACTTTGCTGCTGCCAGGAATTTACCTGCTGGTCATGAAACCCAGCAACTCTTTCCTTCAAGTATTAATTCCGGAAAAAGACCAGGATTTTATCGTCACAACCGACGTCAACGACGTGGTGAACAAGATGAAATTTAAAGGCTCCCAGGATAACGACGTCTTTTACGACTATCTCCGGTTTTTGGGAAAATACAGACCCGAAGCGGACTCGCTGAGGGCCAAAATGAACCGCTCAAAAGGTAATCCTGCGGATTCACTGAAATACACCAAAGAACTGGAAGGCCTGGATAAAATTGTAAAAAAATACCAGTTTGAGCTCGTCGAGAAGAACCCCGGTACTTTGGCTGCCCGTATTACCAAGGCCTCTATTGAGCCGGAAGTGCCGACATTTTCCGGGGATGAAAAAGAAGTGGCCAAACTTAGATATTACTGGGTACGCGCGCATTACTTTGATCATGTGGACATCACCGATGCCGCGCTCTTAAGAAGCCCTGTATTGCATCCTAAAATTAACGACTACATCACGAAGTTTATTCCGCAACACCCCGACAGCGTGAACGTAGCCATGGATGACCTGTTTGAACGACTCAAAAAATCGCCCGACAACTACAAATATTTCCTGGTTCACTTCCTGAATTTTTATGCAAAATCTCAAATAGTGGGCTTCGATGCCTGTTATGTGCATATTGCTCAAAAATATTATTGCTCGGGATTAGCCCCCTGGACAAAAAAGGAAGACCTTGAAAAAATTTGTGACAACGCACGGCGGCTCGAACCCATCCTGATCGGCAAAACTGCACCAAATATCATCGTGTCTGACAGGAACAACAAACAACACGCCCTGTGGGATGTCGATGCAGACTACACGGTCTTGTTCTTCTGGGCGCCCGATTGCGGACATTGTAAAAAAGCCGCGCCGCACATGGTTGAATTCGCTCAAAAATTCAAAGACCGCGGCGTAAAAGTGTTCGCAGTTTGTACCGCCACCGCCAAAACACCGGAAGAAAAAGACTTGCCCGATTGTTGGAAAGGAATGGAAGAAAAAGGCTTCACCGATGACCTGTTTATGAATTTGACGGATCCATTTATCCGCAGTCGGTACAAAGCACTGTATGACGTTCAAACAACGCCTCAGATATTTGTACTAAACCGTGAACATAAAATTCTGATGAAACGCATCGGCGCCGAACAACTGATCAAAGTGATGGAAGAGTTGATGCAATTCGAAGCGGCAAAGAAAAAATAATTGAATGTAGGTGTGTCTGAAAATCCGTTTTCAGGCACACCTACCCCAATTTAACCCGCGGGTCGATCCATTGATATAGCAAGTCGGCGATCATATTCACAGCGATGAATACCGCTGAAGTGAACAATACGCAACCCAGCACCACTGGAATATCGAAAGTGAGCAAAGCGTTGACGGTGACATCGCCCAGGCCTTTGAAGTTGAACACTGATTCCACGAAAAAAGCGCCGGTAAGCAAGGCGCCAAACCATCCCGAAACGGCTGACACCAGCGGGTTCAGGGCGTTCCTCAGTGCATGTTTTACGATCACGATCCGCCGGGAAAGTCCTTTAGCTGTAGCTGTTCGAATATAATCCTGTGAAAGCACATCCAGCATGGCGCTTCTGGTTAACTGAGCAATCAATGCAACAGGCCGCAATCCTAGTGCTAAGGAGGGCAAAATCAGGTTCTTCCATTGAAATTGCCATTCGCCAAAATCATCCAGTACCATCATACTACCCTGAATATTCAGCCCCGTAAAATCGCCCAAAGCAAAACCAAAAACCAAAGCCAGCAGCATGGCAACCACATAAGAGGGCATCGAATAACCGAACACAGATACAACGGAAAAGAAATGATCCCAAACACTGTGTGCCTTGATGGCGGCAAACACACCCATTGTTACGCCCAAAAGGATTGCCAGCAACATAGCGCTACCCGCGAGCAGGGCCGTAGCTGGCAGGGCTTCTGCTAATATCTCACGAACCGGTCGGCCCGTTTGATACGATTCCCTTAAATACGGTGCTTTAAGGCATAAAACCATTCCATTTCCGGTCGACATCAAAGCCCAAAACCGGTATTTTCTTTGATTTTCCAGCGAATTGGGATGAATAGAAAGCGGGGAAACATCAGCCAGGTAGCGCAGCAATTGAATGTGAACCGGTTGATCCAATCCCAACTCTGCCGTTTTTGCTTTTACGGTTCCAACATCCGCCCGCTGGCCAAAAGTGAGTTGTGCTGGGTCGACAGGTGCTAAAAATATGATGCCTGTAATGGTAGTTACCACCAATACCATTACCAGGATTCCGTACAATAACCTGCGTAAAATAAACAACATGGCATTTTAAACGATCGTCACAACGGCCTGTTGCTTTTCCATCATGATTCCCAGCGGCTCCAATTCGAAACCTTCCAAAGCCGCTTCCTGTTCAAATGCGGCAAGATGATCGGGATGAACGGCAATAAGCAACCCGCCACTGGTTTGCGGGTCGGCTAAGATATGTCGTTTTGTTGGATCCTCGGCTCCGGCAATTTTATGTCCGTAACTATCCCAGTTCCGGTTCGTGCCGCCTGGCACACATTTTTCTGCCAGGTAATGATCGATGATTTGTCGATCTATAACCGGTGTTTTATCAAAATAAACAACGGCTGACGTATCGCTGGCCTCGCACATTTCTGTGAGGTGCCCCAACAGCCCGAAACCTGTGACATCCGTCATTGCCTGCACATATTCAAGACGGCCGAAACGCTCGCCTGCCTTGTTCAGGCGTTTCATACTATCCGGTGCGATATGTGCATGTTCAGGTTTCAGCAAGGACTTTTTTTGAGCGGTGGTTAAAATACCAACGCCAAGCGGTTTGGTCAGGTACAACCTTGCTCCGGGTGTTGCTCCGCCGTTCTTTTTCAGGTGCTTAATGGCTACCCTACCGGTCACTGCCAATCCGAAGATGGGTTCCGGACTGTCGATGCTATGCCCCCCTGCAAGCGGTATTCCGGCTTCCGCACAGGCTTTTCTGCTCCCGTCAATCACTTTTGCGGCTACTTCCGCCGGAATGGTATTTACAGGCCACCCAAGTATTGCGATGGCTACCAGCGGCTTTCCGCCCATGGCATACACATCGCTGATTGCATTGACGGAAGCTATTCGCCCAAAATCTTCTGGATCATCGACAATGGGCATAAAAAAATCGGTCGTGCTTACCAAAGCAGTGCCGTCGCCAAGGTCGAAAACAGCGGCATCGTCCCGTTCTTCATTACCCACCAACAAACTGGGGAAAGGTTGTTTGGCCAATTCCGTTTGCAGGATGCTGTCGAGCACTTTTGGTGCAATTTTACAACCACATCCGGCGCCGTGCGAATATTGAGTTAGGGGGTATTGTTGTTCCATACCAAAAAGAATAACTACAAAAAATCCTTAAAATCCATCAAAATCCATCCGCGAAATCCATCCGCGAAATCCATTAATCCCTCAAATCCGCGATCAGAACTGGAAAGTGCCGCTCAAACTGGGCATCAATGGCAATTGGTTTACACGTTGATATCTCACCCTGTCGAAGTAAAAAATATTTGGACGGTCGTACACATTAGTGGCAGAAGCAGTGACTTCCAGGCTCAGGTATTTACTGAATTTGAATAAGCGCTTCAAGGAAATGTCGAGGCGATGGTAGTATGGTAATCGTCCGGTGTTGCGGTCGTCAGAATACAAAATGCCCAAATCTCCTTGTCCACCGTACACATCTGTTCCAAGTCCGTCTTCAAAAAATGGGATGCTGTTATAAAAGCCCTGGGTCAGTGTGAATGGGAAACCGGAACCCATGTTCCACCGTGCGCCAAGCTCCCATTCTTTCTTTTTGCCCATTTGGTAAGTGCCTACGAGATTAAGGTTGTGACGGCGGTCAAATACGGGCGGATAAATCTGTTCGCCATCATCACGGTTCACAAAACCCAATGAATAAGCCATCCAGAGGTATGCGCGTTTTGCTTCGATTTTTCCTGAAATATCGATACCGTATGCAGCGCCGGTTTCAGTCGTAAAATCCGGATCTGCAGGTTCAATTTTGTTGCGGTTGAGGGCAATTAATTGGGTGAATTTTTTGTAGTACCCTTCTACATTCAAATCGAAGTTTTTGGTCACATCGATTTCAAAACCGGCTACCCCGTGCAATGATTTTTGCAAACGGTGTTTGGTAGGTTCATCGCCATTGAGCTTATAGATCTGCTCTTCAGGACCCGACAGGAACCCGACAAACAGGTTCACGATATCGCGTTCGTTGGTGGTGGACAGCAGGTTCTGAGAATACAATCCGGCCGCTGCTTTGAAGCGTAATTTATCGTGGATGTTGTATTTGAGGCCTAAACGAGGCTCTGGCGAAATATCATTCAACGATTGATAGTATTGCAAGCGGAATCCGGGCTCGATCACCAAGGGGCCAATTTTGCGTTTCCATTTCAGGTAGGAACTGATCTCGGTGGTGTTTTCGTTTTGATCAATGGTATTCCCTTTAAAATTGACAAACTCAAAAATCGTTTTAAAACCGGTCAGTTCCAGTCCGTACCGGATTTCATTATCCCGCCCGAAATTGGTGAAGTTCAGCGCGCCATTATATCCTGCAATGCTGCTTGATCGTGGCAAACGATCTGCTTCTTCAATATTTGATTCATATTTGGAAAAGGTAAGCAATCCACTAACGATGGTATTCGAATTGGTAGGAATCAAGGTAAAATCCATACCGCCGCCACTGCTTTCCCAACCAAAATTAGTAATTGGAAAATCAACACCATCGGTATACTTAAACCCAAAAGCATTCAATTTGCTGCCATTACCCGTTAAAAACGACAATTTTCCATAAACGTCCTTGTAATCGAAAGGTATGCCGATGGTATCATTTCCATCACCCCGTTTTTGATTCACATAATCGTAAAATATTTTATCGCTTTGCGAGATTAAACCTTTTTTACCGGTAAGCACAAAGGATACGCTGCTACCTCCCTCCGTTTTGAGTGGAACGATTGGGCCTTCAATCAGCGCCTTCGCCTGAAAGGGACTTCCGGAAACGAGACCAGACAGGCGTTTGCGATTCCCTTCACGGGTTTTCACATCAACAATGGCTGAAATTCGGCCTCCGTAGTCTGCATTGAACCCGCCTGTCAGTACATCCACGTTTCGGATCAGTTCCGTTTCAAAAACCGAGAAAAAACCAATGCTGTGGAATGGGTTGTAAATGGTCATCCCGTCGAGCAGGATTCGGTTTTGCACCGGAGAGCCGCCGCGGATATACAGCTGTCCGCCTTGATCGCCCGTAAAAACCACACCCGGCAATACTGTCAGATACTGGGCCACATCGGCTTGTCCGCCGGCAGAAGGCAACGCGCGGATTTGTTTGGGCGTTACGGCAATTTTGGATACCTCTACATTGGTTTTAGCTTGCGCTTTTTTACCGCTGATTTCTACTTCACCCAAACGTTGACCACTCTCCTGCAGGTAGATATTTTGAAATATAATTTCCGCTTTTTTTACTTGAATATCAACCACGTATGGTTCGTAACCAATGTAACTGGTTTTAAGCTTATAGGGGCCGACAGGTACGTTAGCGATGGTAAAAAAACCGTTTACATCCGTAGTGGCGCCCATGGATGCGCCTTCAATGGCTACTGTAGCAAATGCCAGGGGTTGTGCTGTTTCTTTATCGTACACATTTCCACGAACCGTTCCTTTCTGAGAAAAAGCAACTACTGGAATCAAAAAAACAAGCGTCGAAAGTATAAAATTCCTCATTTCAAATTTTTCTGCACACGTTGGGTGCGCATTTCAGAAGGCAAAGATAGAAGTACCGCCCATTCTTACTGCCACCGGAAAAGCCAGCACGTGACAAAAGCAGGAATGAATGAGTGAATACGTGCAAATCAAGGGTGAATGTGCCGGAGTGGGGTTTACATCCAACCGAGGAAAGGCTCTTCCAGGATTTGTTTTAATTCAACCAGGAATCGCGCAGCATCGCCGCCATTGATTACCCGGTGATCCCAGCCGATGGTAACCGGCATCATCAACCTTGGTTCAAATGTTTTTGTCGACTCTTGCCACACGGGTTCCATTTGGGCTGCAACAACGCTTAATATGGCGGTTTCAGGCCAGTTTACGATAGAGATCATATTGGTTCCGCCAATTCCGCCAATGTTCGAAATAGTGAAAGTGCCTCCTTGCAAATCTGGCATCGTTACTTTGCCATTTTTGGTACGGCCGGTAATGTCGGCCAGATCGATAGCGATTTCGGTGAGCCCTTTTTTGTCAACGTTTTTGATGTTGGGCACAAACAATCCGTTCGGCGTATCCACCGCAATGCCGATGTTAATGTATTTTTTGTAAATCACCTCATTGGTTTCAACATCAAGGCTCGTGTTAAAAACGGGCAATTTCCGGATAACTGCGGATACTGCCTTGGCAATAATCGCCGTCATGGTGAGGCTGCCTCCGGCGGCTTTTACCTGTTCTTTATATTGATTGCGAAGGGCTTCAACTTTGGTGATGTCGATTTTTTCTGAAATCCAGGCATGAGGTATGGTCTGCTTGGCATACGACATGGCTTCGGCGGTTTTGATCGCAACATTGTTTTGCGCTTTGCGCTCTACTTCTCCGAATTTTGAAAAGTCAGGAAGCGGTTTGCGTGCCACATGGCCGCCGGCAGCGCCGCCGCCCGTATCGATTTTGCGTTTCACATAATCGACTACATCTTTGTAGGAAATCCGGCCGGCGCCTTCACTGGGGCGTACGTCTGACAGGTTTACGCCAAATTCTTTGGCGCGTTTGCGGGCGAGCGGGGATATGCGCACATTTGATGCGCTGTTTGATTTATCAGCAGCCGGAGCTGGCGCCGGCGCAGCTTTGGGTTGTTCGACAACAGGAGCCGGCGTTTCAGGTGCTGCGGCTGCCGTAGAAGGCGCCGGAGTGCTGGCTGTAGCGGCTGCCGCTGCCTGAATTTTCATTACAAGGGTTCCTTCCGTCACTTCATCGCCTTTTTTTACCAGGATTTCTTCCACAACGCCATCTACATCAATCGGCATTTCAGCATCAACCTTATCTGTGCCAACCACTAATACTATCTGGTCTTTGCTCACCTGATCGCCTGGTTTAACAAGTATATCGGTCACTTTTCCACTTACGCCATCACCCATCGAAGGGAGTTTAAATTCGTACGCCATAGAGATTTTTGATTTAAAGATCGAAACCTGAACGTTTCGGAATTGACCGGCAAAGATGGGGTAATTTTATGTGAAATCGGTAATGATTTGTTTTTCTATTTATTGAAATGCACCGCCAATTTACACCTGACAGGACCACGCCACTACAGCTCGGAGGTATTTAATAAAATGCTAAAATCGAGGAACCACCTGAGTCAGATGCAATATTTCCAGGGGAAAAAAGTTAATCACCTCATGAGTGGTCTTATCATTGCCCTCAAAAAACGAACCGGCAACTCAGCCCACCAACTTATGAAAAAGCAACTGCTTCTTTTCTTCTTCATTTTAACGGCTTATTCCGTATTTTCTCAATGTGTTTCCGGCGACTGCCGCAATGGAATCGGCACTTTTGTATTCCCTTCCGGAGCGCGTTATATCGGGCACTTCGAAAACGGCGAGATACACGGCATCGGCGTATGTTATTACACCGATGGCAGTAAATACCAGGGCGAATGGATACACCGCTATCCGGAAGGGAAAGGCACCAAAACCTATTCCGATGGCACTACCCGCACCGGACTTTGGAAAAAAGGAAAACCGGTGGATGCCAATGGCGCCATCCAGGAAGAATACATCGCCAAAAAGAAAGAAGAACGCTCCGACGATGGCACCAACATCCAATCAGGATGCCTGGCCGGTGATTGCAAAAATGGCGCAGGCACCTTTGCTTACCCCGATGGCAGCAAATATGAAGGGAATTTTGTCGATGGAAAATTTGATGGCGAAGGCATTTTTTACTTTGCCAATGGTGATGTTTATACCGGTCATTTCAAGGAAAACTATCCCGACGGTGCCGGTGTTCGCGTTTTAAAAGACAAATCAGAAGAAGCCGGCGAATGGCGTCAGGGTGAATTTCTGGGCAAAAGTCTTGTTGTATCCGGCAAAACCGGATGTGTGGAAGGAGATTGCGAGTTCGGCCAGGGCACGTATGTTTACAAAGAAGGATCTGCCAAATACTCCGGCGCATTTAAAGACAACAACCCGCATGGTTATGGCACCTGTGCGTATGCCAACGGCGACGTATATGTGGGCGAATGGCAGGAAGGCGCATTTGGCGGTCATGGTACGCTGACCTTGCGCGATAAAACGGTTGTGGAAGGATATTGGAGGGCCGGTGAATACCTCGGAAAAGAACCTCCGGTTGATTACCAGGCATCCCCTGCTGCTGTTGCTCAAAAAACGGAAACTCCGGCGGCAGCAATTCCAACTTCGAAGGTATGGGCCGTTGTTGCAGGTGTAGCTTCCTATGATCATATGCCTGTACTGCGTTACACGGATGATGATGCATACCGGTTCTTCGCGTTCCTCAAAAGCCTGGAAGGCGGTGCGCTGCCCGACGAACAGGTTCGTATTCTGATTGACGAAGAAGCTACTCGCGATAATATTCTTGGCACGCTGGATGAAATTTTCAGCATGTCCGGCCCACAGGATCTGGTGATTTTTTACTTTTCAGGTCATGGTTTGAACGGCTCTTTCCTTCCCATTGATTTTGACGGGTATAACAATAAAATCCTGCACGAGGAAATTGCAGCGGCATTCAACAAGTGTAAAGCCAAATTCAAACTTTGCCTAGCCGATGCCTGTCACTCCGGAAGTTTGATCGCCATGCGTTCAGGCGAACCGGAACCGATGTTGGTGCAGTTTTATAATACCCTATCGAAATCGGTATCAGGTACTGCTCTGATCATGTCGAGTAAAGCGGATGAAACTTCCCTTGAGTCTTCTGGCTTACGCCAGGGCGTTTTCAGCCACTTCCTGATTCGAGGCTTGAAAGGCGAAGCCGATACCAACAAAGACAAAGTGATATCCGTCGAAGAGTTGTTCGCGTATATCAATGCCAAGGTGCGTGATTACACCGGTAACCGGCAAAGCCCGGTAATCAAAGGCACGTACGACCCGAAAATGCCGGTGGCGGTGATGCGTTAACGCCCGCTGCGGAGGATCGGGCAAAATGAATCATTCCAGGAGGGGATTCATTGAAGATTAAATGATTAATAGATTGTTGATGTGGATTTTTGATGTTTTGGATCGGGTTACATCTATGCTCAGGATGAATTAAAATCCTCAAAAAAAGTAAATAGATGGTCGAACCGATCACACTTTGTCAATCTCCATCAACAATCTATTAATCATTTAATCTATTAATCTTCAATGGATTCTTTACTCTGTATTCGGCTCATTGTAAAGCCCAAAGTCACTTATCGCCCGCTGCGGTCGATGAGCATGCTGGCTGCCTGTTGTGTGCCGAACATAAAAACATCCTGGATATTAACGTGCGCTGGTCGGCTCACCATGAACCAAATTGCCTCCGCTACATCCGGCGCCCTGAGGGGCTGGAAATCATTGTAAATTCTGGCGCGCTCCGCATCGCCATCGAAACGATTGAGTGCAAATTCAGTTTCCTCTACATGCCCCGGACTAACCTGGCTGACTCGGATATTGAATTTATGCAAATCATAACGAAATGAACGTGACAGTGCATCCACCGCAAACTTGGTGGCGCAGTACACATTTCCGTTGGGATAAACTTCCTTACCCGCACTGCTGCCCACATTCACAATATGCCCGCGGCGACGTTCAACCATTCCTGGGGTTACTAATCGGGTTACATACAGCAGGCCTTTGATGTTGGTGTCGATCATGGTTTCCCAATGCTCCAAACTGCCTTCGTGGATCGGCGACAGCCCCTTTGCCAATCCGGCATTATTGATCAGCACATCGATTTCCCGGTAATTTTCGGGAAGACTGTCGAAAGCAGATTGTACGGCCCCTGCATTTCTCACATCGAACGGAAGCAGCAACACATCTGACCGGTAGTCTGTTTCGAGTTTGTTTTTTACTTCCACCAATCGATCGACGCGGCGGCCCGTGAGGATCAACCGGTATCCGTTACGCGCAAATACTTCTGCAGTGGCTCTGCCAATGCCGGAAGTGGCGCCGGTGATCATGACCAAAGGCTGTTGTGGTTGCGTGTTGACGGGCGCCTCCTGAACAACGTCTTCAGCCGGTTGGTGTGGTGCCTGCGGTGGTTCCATGACTACCAACGGCCTTTCTTCTTCCAGCAGCTCCTTCAGGGCTTTGTTCACTTCGGCATCGTCCGGAGTTATTTCCTGGGCTTTTTTCAAATAAACGAGGGCTGTTTCGCGGTAATCATGCAAATGTTCCGCGGTCATAAGGCCGAGCTTGCGGTATATGCCAGGGTAAGCCGGATCGATTTCCGCCACCCTGTCCCAACAATATTTGGCAAACAGAAAATCTCCTTTTTCTACTGCCGCATTGCCCATCAGTTCATAAGGATGCGCGTCTGATGCCGGTTGTTGAGGAGCGGCAGTGGTGGGGGTGGGCGTGGGCGCAGGTGCGTCCTGGTTTTGGGTGTGCAGCAAGTCCTGATAGGTTTGCTGCAACAAAGTGTGGTCCGGATAGGCTTCTACCGCTGTGCGAAGCAGTTCCAAACTTCTTTCCACATGTCCGCGCTCGAGCCAGAATTTGGCGTCCTGAATGGTTTGTTCAACCACACCCAAAGGTTCCACTTTGGGCGTTGGCTGGGGTATTTCAGGCTCAGGCTCAACGATTTGGGTTTCCTCGGTTACCGTAGGCGCTTCGTGCGGCGTTTCAGGTACCGTTGTTATTTCATCCGGCAGGTCAACTGGTTCCGGCGACAAAATGCCGCCGGCAAGGGTTGCTTCCGGCAAGGTTACCGGAGGCGCCGTTTCAATGGTTTCTGGGGTGGCATGGGCGATTTTTCGGTATTGTCCGTGCCAGTCCGACAAGTCGAACTTTTCAAAAAACAGGGCAAAATCGTTCGCTTCAAAAGCCTGCCGGGTCACCGCAGCGCGTTCCCGGAGGAGGGTGATGACATCCCCTGTTTGGTTGGCCAGCATTCGCAAGGCGTCCAACTCGGTTTCAAGGGTTAGCTTTTCTTCGCCGGCAGCATTTTGGTAGTCGGTACTTACCTGCATCCAGGCGTTTTGCCAGTGATTCATATAATGCAGCATATTGACCATGCGGTCGATGCTGGTTGAAACTTGGTTTCCTGCTTCATCCACGCCTTCGGCCACCACTGCCAGCATCGGCAAATGAGGCGGGAAGTTTTGCATGGCATCCAGCAAACCGGTCATGCAGTTGCGGTCGGTCAGCAAATTATCTGTTACCAGGAGTAACACGGGTTCTCCGGTTCCAAATACCTGTTTGGACCAATCCCCCGGAGCGGAAGGCATGTGATCAAATGGGATACCGATGCGCGACAGCTGTAAGTCAATACGTTGTGCCAAATCGGAATTGGCGGCGGAGTATGCAAGGATGATACGGTTCATACCGGAAAAAGTTGCGTTTGGTTGGGTTATTGGAGCGATTGGATCAGGGATTTGAAATCTTGCCGGAAGGATTCATAACGCGAAGTAGCCGGGCCGTCAAATCCGGTATGGATCTTTCGCACCTGATTTTTTTTATCGAGAATAATCATCGTTGGAAATGCCATCACGTGATCGAGCGCTTTGAAAAAATTGCTTGCTTCGTCTTTGTTTGCTTTTCCTGCATACACCATGTCAAAGGTTATGCCTAATTTTTTCTTATAAGCCTGGATGTGTCGATTTGCTTTTTCAGGGTCTTTATCGCGTTCAAAGGAGCATACAACCACAGAAATTTGTTTAGCCAGATCCGGATTTTCATTCATAAACTGGTTCAAAAACAACAGTTCATCCTTGCAATTGGGGCACCAGGTGCCTGAAATGGTGAATATTTTGATTTTGTTATCAAATTCCGCAGAGGGGAATTGCACGGTTTTACCTTCAGGGGTTTGGGCTTTGAACGCAATTTCCCCGCCTTTTGTGATTTGCGTGAGCGAATCGGCTGAACGCAAATCATAATTGGCGTCTTTCCAGGCCGACCACAAACTTTTGTATTTGTGCCCTGAAAGAAACTCCCCTTGCAGGGTATCGCCCTGAATACCGCCTGAAAACAGGAAAGCGTGTGCGCCATCAAACGTTGACAACCAGAATTTTCGCCCTTGTACCGTGCCTTCCAGGTAGCCGTAGTCGCCGGTTTCTGTCCTGAAAGTGGCTGTCAATTGATTTCCGGTTTGTTTAAATTCGCCCAATGCGTTTTCCTGATCATCTGCATTTTTATCGATACCAAAGCGGGTTGCCCAATTGCCGCTCAGGTCATTTTCCGGCTTCTCATTCAAATTGGTGAACCGGTATGCCCGACCGGCGTGTGCATAGAACGGAATTTGGTAATTGTCTTTTGTCGTTACACGCCAGTACCCCTGCATGACGCCTCCCCGGATTTCAGCATGGATGTAGGACTGGAACTCCGGAAACCAAACGTTCATCGTATCGCGTGCCTGGGTTTTATCCCGGCCGTATTGAATACTGTCCAGCCTGATACGTTGAGCGCCGTTGATGACTTCGATGTAAAATTTTTCCTCATCCAGGTAAGTTACTTCAAAATTGAACGGCAATTCGCCGGGTTTGAATTGGTCGTAAACAATCGCTACTTCCTTTTTGGTTTTCGCAGGCAACGTAAAATGTTCTAATTCCAACACACCTCTCCAAACGCCCGGCGCTACACGGGTGTACGACTGATCTGCGACAATACAGCCTGAAAATGTTGCAACAATAAAGTAGAAAATAGCTATACGCATGTTTAAAATCGATGACTTTGGTTGAGCATATTTGGAAGTTGGGCCGGCAAAGGTAATATGAAATAGAAAGCCCGGATACAAGATTAACTTGCACCCGGGCTAAACTCTTGCCGTTGAAAAAAGTTCAACGAAAGCGCCTTTGCTTTTGTAGCATTTCGGTAAGGGAGATCAGTCCTTCGCCTATTGCAAACAGACCGAGCGTTACGCCGATGATTACCATGATTAAATTGATTAGGTGATTGGATGAAATATTCGGGCATCAATGCCCTTGTACATGAATAGTCAAATTCAATGCCAATTCGTACCTTTCGACGCAACAATAATGATTAAAATCAAA
>JAEUUR010000472.1 GCA_016787465.1 Saprospiraceae bacterium
AGCAGATTCAGCTCATGAAACTGCTGCAAATCCCTACGGCCAACCTTGAACAACGTATACAAGAAGAACTTGAGGCCAATCCGGCGTTGGAAGAAGGTGATGAAACGGCCGACCTGACAGAGGGCATGTCTGAAATGGACTTGTCAGATGCGGAAATCAATTTTTACGAAAGGGAGAAAAACGAAGGAGATGAAGCGCCCCCCTCCCAAAATGAAGAATCCCACACTGAACAACTGGACGATATCGAAAGGGAAACGACCGACGATTATGCCGATGAAGATGAATCCCTCAGTATTGGAAACGACGATGGCCCGGAACTGGACGACTACCTGATGGATTTCATTGAAGACGATCCGGCCACCTACAAAACGCGCGACGAAGGCCGGGGGGGTGATGAAGAAGAAAAATCCATGCCCCTGGCATTTGAAAACACCTTCCACGAATACCTCGAACAACAACTTGGCATGCTTGATCTGGACGAACGGGAACAAGCTATTGCCTTGCAAATTATCGGCTCCATCGACGATGATGGATATATGCGCCGCGAACCGGATGCGATGGTCGATGACCTCCTGTTCAGCCAAAACATTTCCACCCACGAAAAAGAAATCAACAGGATTTTAAGCAGGATTCAGCAATTCGACCCTCCGGGTATCGGCGCGCGCGACCTTCAGGAATGCCTGCTTTTGCAACTGCATCACCGCCTGCGGCAGGAAGAAGAATCATTGTCGCATGATGAAAAACTGACCATCCAAATCGCTATTCGTATCATCGATCAATACTTCGATGAATTTACCAAAAAACATTACCCCAAACTTTGCCGGCAATTAAATATCGATGAAGACGAACTGAAAGACGCCATTAACGAGGTGCTCAAACTTAACCCAAAACCCGCCAGCGGTTTCGAATCAAGAGGAAACCGGGCGCTCAATTACATTGTTCCTGATTTTATCGTCAGCAACCGCGACGGAGAATTGGAGTTGTCGCTGAATGCACGAAATGCGCCCGACCTGCGGATCAACGACCAATATCGCGATATGTTAAAAGCATTTCACGACGGCCGGGCTGTCCGAAAACCTTCCAAGCAGGAAAAAGAAGCCGTACTATTCATCAAACAGAAGATTGATAGCGCTAAATGGTTCATCGATGCCATTAAACAGCGGCAACAAACCATGATGCTCACCATGGGATCTATCCTCAAACACCAGGAAGAGTTTTTCCTGACAGGCGATCAGAAAAAAATCAGGCCCATGATCCTCAAGGACATTGCCGACACTACCGGCCTCGATATTTCCACCGTCAGCAGGGTAGCCAATTCCAAATATGTTCAAACTGAATTCGGTACCAAACGGCTCAAAGAATTTTTCTCTGAAAGCCTCAGCACCCAGGATGGTGAAGAAGTTTCAACGTTGGAGGTTAAAAAAATCCTGAGTGAAGTGATTGGTGAAGAAAACAAACGGCGACCGCTCTCTGATGAAAAATTAAAATCCATTCTGCTCAAAAAAGGATACAATATTGCAAGGCGTACAGTGGCTAAATACCGCGAACAACTCAATATCCCTGTTGCGAGGCTTAGAAAAGGTTTATAACTCCTTCATTCCTACAAACTTTCACTCAAATTTCAACTTCTATTCAACTTTTTAACCACCATGTCAACATCGCCACATTGGCTCCAACGCACCGAATTATTACTTGGTTCTGAGGCTCTCCATCGGCTGGCTAATTTACATGTGTTGGTCATCGGCCTTGGAGGAGTAGGAAGTTATGCTGCCGAGTTCCTCGCACGCGCAGGGGTAGGGCGCATGACGATTGTAGATGGCGATACTGTCGATATCACCAATACCAACAGGCAGTTGCCTGCACTGCACAGTACCGTTGGCCAGGCTAAAGCCGAAGTGATGGCGGCACGCATCCGCGATATCAACCCTGAAATCGATTTAACCGTTAAAAACTCATTCTTGACACCCGACGACGTCAAAGCATTGATCAGCAATGAATTTGATTATGTGTTCGACTGTATTGATTCCATCCAGCCCAAACAATACATCGTTGTTACGTGCAAACAAAAAGACGTCCGGGTGGTAAGCAGTATGGGCGCAGGCGGACGAATTGATCCTTCACAGGTTCGTATTGCCGACATCTCAGAAACATACAACTGTCCTTTTGCCCAACAGGTGCGCAAAGGACTCAAACGCAAAGGCGTCAGAAGGGGCGTAACTGTCGTTTTTTCATCCGAACTTGTCGATCCGGCAACAATGATGTTGACCGATGGCAATCGTTTTAAAAAGTCTTTTTACGGAACTTGCTCGTACATTCCCGCGTTGTTCGGCTTACACATGGCAAGTGTCGTCGTGCAGGATATTGCGTCTAACACCTGAATTGAAAAAAATATAGTTACTCCTTACTAACCGCAACCCATCGCATTAATCGAAATAATTGATTTTACGCATGAACGAATCGCGAAACTTGAAAATATACAATACCCTGAGTGGTAAAAAGGAAAAATTTGAACCGATTGTGGAAGGGCATGTAGGCATGTATGTTTGCGGCCCTACCGTTTACAACGACGCGCACCTGGGCAATTGCCGCACCTATGTCAGCTTTGATATCATTCATCGGTATTTTATTCACCTGGGTTATAAAGTTCGTTATGTGCGCAACATCACCGATGTGGGCCATTTAACCGACGATGGTGAAGATCGGATGGCGAAAGGTTCCAAGCTGGCTCAATTGGAACCAATGGAAGTAGCCCAGAAATACACCCTTGGTTTTCATGAAATGATGCGCATCCTGAATACCCTGCCACCGAGTATTGAACCTCGGGCAACTGGGCATATTCCGGAACAAATTGAAATGGTTCAGCAAATTTTGGATAACGGCCTGGCTTATGAAAGCAATGGGTCTGTTTATTTCAATGTCCCGAAGTTTGTGGCAGAACAACCTGGAGTTTATGGCTCCGTTAGCGGCCGCGTGATCGATGATTTATACGCCGAAACGCGTGAATTAAAAAACCAGGATGAAAAAGCCCATCCAGCCGATTTTGCGATCTGGATGAAAGCGCGCCCACAGGATTTGATGGTTTGGAACAGCCCCTGGTCCGTAGGATTTCCTGGCTGGCACCTTGAATGCAGCGCAATGAGTACCAAATATTTGGGCAAAACCTTTGATATCCATGGCGGCGGCAACGACCTGAAATTTCCGCACCATGAAAATGAAGTGGCTCAAAATCATGGCGCCTGCAGCTGCTCCCCGGCGCGGGTTTGGATGCACACCAATATGTTGCTGCTCAACAATAAAAAAATGTCTAAATCTGATGGGAATACGATTTCTCCTTCAGAACTTTTTTCAGGCGACAGCCCCCATACATCCAAAGCTTATTCTCCGATGGTTGTGCGGTTTTTCATGCTGATGGCCCACTACCGCAGTACCCTTGATATCACGGATGAAGCACTCCTGGCAGCTGAAAAAGGGTATAAAAAACTCATGGAAACCAACGAATTGCTGCAAAATTTACCCGTAAATCCAGCTAATTTTGATGGCTCTGAAAACGAACACGATCGCGCCATTCTATCAATGATAGACGATGCCTACCAAGGTATGGACGATGACTTCAACACGGCTATGGTGATCGCTTCTTTGAATGAAATGGGAAGTTATGTCCACAAACTTGCCAACCAGCAACTGCCGGCCGACGCTATCGCGCCATGGGTGCTTGATAAAATGAAAGCAACCTTCAACACCTTTATCTTTGAAATCCTCGGACTTCAAAACGATGCGGATGCTGCAGGCAATAACCAGGTAGTGGAAGGCCTTATGAACCTGGTTTTGGATATGCGCAGTCAGGCGCGCACCCAGAAAGACTGGGCAACCAGCGATAAAATCCGGGATGCACTTGCCGCAATCGGCATACAGGTAAAAGATGGGAAAGATGGGGTGAGCTGGAGTAAACAATAGTTCCCGCTCATTCCTTCAATTTCGAGTCCATCCAGATCGTTACGGGGCCGTCATTCAATAATGACACTTTCATGTCTGCGCCAAAAGAGCCCGTTTGAACGGGCCGGCCCGACTCTTCCGCCAACATTTGTACAAATGTTTCGTACATTGGAATGGCCTGTTCAGGTCGTGCCGCACGAATAAATGACGGGCGATTCCCCTTTTTAGTAGATGCATGTAACGTAAACTGGCTCACTACCAAGATCTCGCCCTTGATGTCTTGAATCGACAAATTCATTAACCCCTCTGCATCTGAAAACACCCTGAGCGCTGCGATTTTTTTACACAGCCATTCTATGTCAGTTGCCTGGTCATCAGCCTCAATTCCAAGTAAAATCAAAAAACCTTGTTGGATGCTTGACTTTACTGCGCCCGCTATTTCAACTTTAGCATGCGCCACACGTTGTATAACTACCCTCATTTTTGAAAATTTAAACAGTTTGATTGGCAGAAATGCCTCAACTTTCGCACAGCCAAATGTAGGCATAAGCAATTTTTTGTTCACCCGATATTTTAAAATCATGTCCCTAGTTCAAGAGTTTAATGATTACCGCACCCGCATGAATGAACGTATCCTTGCGCACGACAACAAAGTTATCAAACGGTTTTGGAGCCTCGACAATCAAACATACCAGGAAGGCGCTCTGGATACAAAAACCAAAGAAATGCTGGGCTTAGTCGCATCCATGGTACTTCGATGCGATGATTGCATCAAATATCACCTTGGAAAATGTCATGAGTTAGGCGTTACCAGCGAACAAATATTTGAAATTTTTGCCGTCGCCAATATGGTGGGAGGTTCTATTTGTATCCCGCATACCCGAAGAGCCGTTGAATATTGGGAAGAGCTGGGGAATTGATTGTTACGATTGTTACGATTGTTTCGATTGTTTCGATTGTTTCGATTATTCGATTGATCCGATTGATCCGATTATTAATTAACTCAATCGTCCCAATCGAATAATCGAATAATCGAATAATCGAATCAATAAAAAAAGCCCCCCTCCTACTTTAGGAGAGAGGCCATCCCAAAAACCGATTTTAAAGTATGTTTAAAATCGATACCTGGTCTATTTTTTCACCGGCTGGCTTTTTCTCTTTTGATCGAGTGGCTCGCGCGCCTGTGTA
>JAEUUR010000492.1 GCA_016787465.1 Saprospiraceae bacterium
GCCAAGGTCTTTGTAGGAAAATGGTTCAAGTGATTGCCCTTTTTCAATACGCACCAGGTTTTTGCTCAGCAGGTTGGCTTGTTGAATGGCAACCTGGGCAACCTGGGGGTGTCCATTGGGCCATTCTGGCGCATAAACGTCAAGGGCAATATCACCGATGGCGAATATATTAGCGGCGCCTTCAATTTGGTTAAACCTATTGACTTTCAACCGGTTGCCACGCGCTAGTGCTTCTGATGGAAGCCCTTCTATGGTATTTCCGGTAATACCTGCCGCCCAAATTACTTTACCTGCTTTGATGACGCTGCCATCATCGATGATGACGTTCTCGCCGTCATAATTTTTTACCACTTTGTCGAGCCACAGTTCCACACCAAGGTCGCGCAGAAACTTTTCGGCTTTCGCTGAAGCTTCCGTCGACATGGTATTGAGCAGCCGGTCGCCGCCGTGAACCAGGTGAATATGAATGGATTCGTGGTTCAAATCAGGATAATCTTTGCCAATGATATGGCGTTTCATTTCCGCCAGCGCACCAGCCACTTCTACGCCGGTTGGGCCACCGCCGACGATCACGATATCGAGGAATCGTTGTCTTTGCTGGTCCGTTTCAGAGGTAACGGCATGCTCGTAATCCTCAAAAATTGTATTGCGCAAATAAAGGGCCTCACTCACTGATTTTAAGGGAATGGCATTGGCTTTCACCTGCTCATTACCGAACCAATTTGTATCTGCCCCAATGCCGATCACCAAATAATCGTAACTTAGTGGGCCAATTTCAGTTTGAATTTCATTTTTTGAGGTGTCGACGGAAAGAACCTTGGTCACACGTACAAAGACGTTTTTACTGTTTTGAAATGCTTTCCGAAACGGGAAAACAATACTGGACGGCTCCAATCCGGCCATTGCCACCTGATAAAACAAGGGCTGAAACTGGTGGTAGTTGTTTTTATCAATCAAAACTACCTGGAATTGGCCTTTGGCAAGTTTCCTGGCAAGGGTAAGGCCGCCGAATCCACCGCCGACGATGACTACCCGTTTTTTATCTGAATCAGGTACGTTGAGTCGCATGACAAAAGATTATTTTGAAATACAAAACGGTTTTTGGCGAAATAAGTTTTTTATTTGGATTGAAAATTGACGGGCGGCTTGTTTGACCGATAATTTTATCCAGGCAATCATTTAAAAGAACAACCATGGCAAAGAATAAAGCATTGTACGTACTGCCCGGAGGCTTAAAAGTAGGCGCTGCACAACTGGGTATGCATGGGGAAACGGTTGGCTCCATCAAGACTAATGTGCATGACGGTGATACGGTGAATGTCAGGTTGATCCGAAACCTGGGTGTTCGTTTTTTGGGCATCGACACACCGGAAGTGAGTTTGGAATTTCCGGGAAGCGGTGAATTTGTATCGCTGAAAAAGCCAGTGTGGGATGAGTTGTTTACCAGCGGAAATTGGAAAACTGGAATGGCCATGCACGATGGATTGCTGGCACATCTTTCACAACGGATTGGCGATGGAACAGGTGTGACTCAAAACCATGCCGATCTGGCTGATTTGGCGCAAAAAAGCCTGGAGGCCATCATGGAGGCCGATTTACAAAAGAGCCAAAAAACCAAAGAAACGTTCGAGCTTTTTATGGCGTTTGGTCATGAATTCCTCGATGGATATGGCCGCTTGTTGTGTTATTTGAACAGCGCACGGGAAAATTTTGAAGACGAAGCCCTGGCGCGGGCGGCCACACGCTGGAGTTACAACGAACGGCAGCTGATGTCGGGTTGGTCGGCGCCATATTTCATCTGGCCGAATGTGCAGCCGTTTATCAATCAAAAACCGTTTGATGAAAAAAACGCAACTCCTTCCGGGTTCTGGAATACCATCAAAGGCGCCAATAAATTACAGGCAGCCAGAGATGCCGTTGCGCAGGCGCGCACACAAGGCATCGGTATATTCGATCCGTCTAATCCCTTGAAAATCATGCCTTTTGAACTGCGCATGATCAGCCGCAAAAAAGGTCCCGACCGCTATGTGATCAACCTGGCAGATGAAGATGCCACTTACCTGCTGGAACCATCCTTGTATTACCTCATTCCAAATCCGGAAGATCGCCTGTATGTGCCGGCAGAATACGTAGCCGTGTTCAGGCTATACGGCTGGAATG
The DNA here is from genome assembly GCA_016787465.1 of Saprospiraceae bacterium. Lineage (GTDB taxonomy): Bacteria > Bacteroidota > Bacteroidia > Chitinophagales > Saprospiraceae > M3007. The sequence goes on from JAEUUR010000492.1 coordinate 2,161, forward strand.
TGTTGGGCGCCGATGCGGTGGCGTTTTTGAATGAAGGAAAGATCAAACGGTGAGCGGTCGATCAAGTGGGATTTCCAGCTTCAGTTCCTTCCATCAAGGTCTCGTTCGACCTGACTTTGGGGTTCCCCGCTTCCGTGCTTGCCAATTCTTTTTGCAGCATATAATTCGGATTGCCGGTTTCCGTTCCTTCCATAACTCCCGTCCCTTCAGTTTCATTGGACATGATTTTGGGGTTGCCTACTTCGGTGCCTGCTACGTCCTGTCCGGTCATGATGTTTGGGTTGCCTACTTCAGTGCCTTCCAACTGATTAGACTGAGCCAGTTGTCGATTTGAGTCTTGGTTTGCAGCAAATAATCCCAAGAATAAACAGCAGGAGCAAGCCAAAAAAATCAATTGTTTCATAGTCAAGTTGCTTTTAATGAAATATGTAGAATTCAATACAAAACTAGTGGCGACTCATATGGGGCGCAATTGGGGTTAACCCTGAATGCAAATACGTATAGAGATTAGTAGAAACTACCGGTATTGAGGAGTATCGGTTTAAAAAGTTACAATAAAAAAGGCCGGGTCTTTCGAACCCGGCCTCAACACAATATCCTACTTTTAAAACGATGAACATCTAAAATTCATCATTCATCATTCATCATTACATCATGTCCATTCCGCCGCCCATGCCTGCGTGGCTGTGGCCGCCGGCTGCTTCCTTTTTAGGCTTTTCGCTGATCACACATTCGGTAGTAAGCACAAGCGCTGCGATGGAAGCTGCATTTTCGAGGGCTACGCGGGTCACTTTCGTTGGGTCGATGATACCTGCCTTTTTCAGATCTTCGTATTCATCGGTGCGGGCATTGTAACCGAAAGCGCCTTTTCCTTCAGCTACTTTATGGAACACCAACGAGCCATCGACGCCGGCGTTTTCAGCGATGATCCGGATTGGAGCTTCAAGTGCTTTGCGCACGATAGCCACGCCGTATTCTTCATCGTCGTTGGCGCCTTTTACTTTTTTCAGGCTGTCGATTGCACGTACGAGGGCAACGCCGCCGCCAGGTACGATGCCTTCTTCGATGGCTGCACGGGTAGCATGCAATGCATCATCTACGCGGTCTTTTTTCTCTTTCATTTCCACTTCCGTGGCTGCGCCGACATACAATACGGCAACACCGCCGGCGAGTTTTGCCAGGCGTTCCTGCAATTTTTCGCGGTCGTAATCGCTGGTTGTTGCTTCGATTTGTTGTTTGATCTGCAGGATACGCGCTTTGATGTCTGCCGCATTTCCTTTGCCGCCAACAATGGTGGTATTGTCTTTGTCAACCGTGATACGTTCGCATGAACCGAGGTGTTCCAAACCTGCATTTTCCAGTTTGTAACCTTGTTCTTCGCTGATAACGGTGCCGCCAGTGAGGATAGCAATATCTTCCAGCATAGCTTTGCGGCGGTCGCCGAAGCCTGGGGCTTTAACGGCAACTACTTTCAGGCCGGCACGAAGACGGTTTACAACCAATACGCCAAGCGCCTGGCTTTCAACGTCTTCTGCAATGATCAGGAGTGGGCGACCGGTTTGAAGCGATTTTTCCAACACTGGCACGAGGTCCTGCATGTTGGCAATCTTTTTATCCGTGATCAGCAGGTACGGGTTTTCGTACTCAGCTTCCATTTTTTCGGCGTCGGTGATGAAGTATGGGCTGAGGTAACCGCGATCAAATTGCATACCGATCACTTCTTTCACTTCTGTGTCGGTGCCTTTGGCTTCTTCTACGGTGATTACACCGTCTTTGGTTACACGTTTCATCGCATCGGCGATCAGTTTGCCGATAGCTTCGTCGTTGTTTGCGGAGATAGCAGCGACTTGCTGAATTTTGTTGAAATCTTCACCAATCTGTTCCGACTGTTCTTTGAGATTGGCAATAATGGCTTTAACTGCTTTATCGATACCGCGTTTCAAGTCCATCGGGTTGGCGCCGGCGGCCACGTTTTTCAAACCGGCATTTACCATTGCCTGCGCAAGCACAGTTGCAGTGGTGGTACCGTCGCCGGCAGCATCAGCAGTTTTGCTGGCCACTTCTTTCACCATTTGCGCGCCCATGTTGGCCACGGCATCTTCCAGTTCAACTTCTTTGGCAACCGTCACGCCGTCTTTGGTAATGGCCGGTGCGCCAAATGATTTCTGAATCACCACATTGCGACCCTTTGGGCCGAGGGTTACTTTAACGGCGTTTGACAAAGCGTCGATGCCTTCTTTTAATTTTTCGCGGGCATCCGCGTCGAAATTTATCTGTTTTGCAGACATGATATTTTTTTGTTGTTAATTGTTAAAAGGATACTGGATTTTGGAGGCTGGATGCTGGATTTTGAAGGCTGGATTTTGGATGGTTTATTTAATTGCTTGAGGTTTAGTTGAAAAAACCTACCTAAATCCATCATCCAGCATCTAGTATCCAGATTACAGTACAACCAGAATTTCGTCTTCCCGCATGATGAGGTAGTCTTGGCCTTCGTAATTGATTTCCTGGCCTGCATATTTTCCGTACAAAACGATATCGCCTGCTTTCACGGTCATGGCATATCCGTCTTTGCCTTGTTTTCCAGGGCCTGCGGCTACCACTTCGCCGCGTTGCGGTTTTTCTTTAGCTGTATCTGGGATGATGATGCCGCCTTTGGTTTTTTCGTCGGCAGGCGCCGGCTTGATAATCACGCGGTCAGCGATTGGTCTCATAAGTGAAAATTTATTTATTGTTTTGGTTAATGTATCGTTCGAACCGCAAAACAGAATATTCTACGGTTATACGCCCAATATCAAACTTCGTGCTATCTATGAATACCTGCCATTTTTTCAGAAAAAGACAATTGTGCCTGTCAGGAATTGCCAGGTTTGACAGGCATTAAAGGAATCTTCTTTGCTCAACCGTAATGTCTGATCCTTCAGCCAACATGACTGAAACTGGAGTTGCATGTGAAAGGTCTGTAAAATCGGAACCATACACCAAGCCAAAATCAACCTGGATGTCGAAACTTATGACAGGATAGTGTTCCCACCGCGGGTGTGTCACTTCGTATTCCACGGTTTTTGAGCCATGTTTTGAATAACCCCAATAATGTTCGGTGATGAATTCTGTTTCGCTGTTTGGAGCAATTATTTGAGGTTGATTCATTGCTTGCAGGGCCATAAAATGCACCTTCTTTTTGTCATTCCAACGATATTCCACTTCTAACAAAGCATTTGACTCAGACCATCGGTGGCCCATCTTTTTTGTTTGGTAATGTTCTTTGTAAATGGTATTTGCAATGAAAGTAATGGCTGGTTTAGGTACGATTTCCTTGATAAACACAACTCCTCTTTTCCAGGTCGATCCATCCCAATGTTTGACATAAAACCGCAAATTAACTTCTTCAAAATCAACGTGAAACGGCACTTTCACACCCATGATTCTGGTATTTAAAAACATGAATCCAACCAGGCTGACATAACATACACCGTTCCACAAATCAAGTTCGGTGTGCTTGGGAAGGTATGGACGTAAAATAGCCGGATCAACGGTATAATTTGCGATGGCAAGTTTGCGCCATTCGGCTCGCAGGAAACTCATTGGTTGGGATGAAGTGGTTTTTCAAAAAATACAAATCCGTTTTTTCGGTATATTTCTTTGCATCCCGGCAAATTGGGCAAA